>PIVW01000078.1 GCA_003353825.1 Chloroflexota bacterium | reverse complement strand
AACTCCGGAAAAGTCTAAAATGGCTGCTCGCACCTTCGTATACAGGGGGTTTCGCTCGTCCGCACCCGTGTAAACGGGGGCAAAAAACGGCTCAAAAAAGTTTTCCAGAGTTTTCAGGAAATAGAGAGAACGTGGTACGTGGCGCGTATGTGGGTTAGCGCACCACGGTGGCGCACTCTGTAGGTGAAGTTGTTTCTAGTAGTCTATACGAAGGGTAGTAATTTCGAGTCGCGCCTCATTTTCTGGGCTGACGTTTGCGATATTGCTTTCGGAATCGTTGATTTTGAACGGGATACTTCGTGTCGGGGTTCATTCCCACAGCGCTAAAAAGCATATGTCGTTCAGATTCTGATAGATCGCGCCACTCACCTGGGGCCAATGCATCCAGTTTCAATGGGCCGATGGCGATGCGTATAAGCCGCAGTGTGGGATATCCGACGGCAGCTGTCATGCGCCGCACCTGACGTTTGCGCCCCTCGCTGATGGTGACGCGTAGCCAGGGGGTGGGATGGTATTGGCGCACCTCGCGCTGGTACACATCAGGTGCTTGAGCCAGCAGTTCTACATCGGCAGGTGTCGTGCGCTTTCCTTTGACGATCACCCCTTGTCTTAATTGCTCCAGCGCTTTTGCTTCAAGTGTTCCTTCCACCTGGACAAGATAGGTCTTGGGTAATTTCCAGCGCGGATGCGTAACCCGATGTAGCAACGCACCATCATTGGTGAGCAGGAGCAGGCCCTCACTATTGCGGTCTAGTCGCCCCGCGGCATAGACGCCAGGTACCGGCACGTAATCTGCTAAGGTTACACGACCTTCGGCGTCGGTAAACTGGGTGAGGACGTCGTACGGTTTGTGCAAGATTAAGTAGCGGATCATAGCTGATTTGGTAGGGCTGGATATCTGATTCATGCGGGCGTCGTTTTCAGTTGCGTAAATTGGTGTGAAACTATACGTGTTTGTGTGGTAAGGAATAACATTTCAACCACCACCGACAACATAAAAGCGACGCCGGCGATTACGATGCCGGGAACAGAAGGTAACAAGGTGCCCACCCACATCACCAGAACGAGCACAAGAACATTAAGGACAACCGCGATAGTGATAGGTCGGGTGCGCTTGATGTTCACCAAAACGCCCCGCTGCCAGGCGATGATGAAGGCCGCACCTGGAGAAAGGCTGATGAGGATCGTGGGCAGACGTGAGAGATTGACCAGGTCTGGTGTCAAACCTGAAACCTGCCCATACCATAAGTCATTGATAGGTGTGAGGGCCATAAACAGTAGGAGCCCACTTAGAATGAAGCCCACCGTCATGGCGAAACGCCTGAGTGTAAAGAAGGAGGCTTCGTTCTCCAACAACGCAATCACCACCTCCTGATAGGCGAATCCTACGCTACGCCAGAGGAAACCCAACGACATCAGTACGGGAAACAAGGCCAGCGATTCGAGGGGGAACAGGGCACGGCTCAAGCCAAATGTTACGAGGGGGCGTCCCACGAAGTTGATGAAATTAGTGAGGGCCAGCGGGATATAGAAATCCAGTAACTCGCGAATATTGATCTGTTTGTCTTCGGGTTCAATTTTTCGTAAGGGGCCGTGCAGGATCGGACGTGTCCAGACCCAGGCGGCAGCGGCTCCGACGATCACGCCGACGCTTAACGCCAAGCCGGCCAGGGCCGCTCCGGGTAGTATGTGGGTCGCTAGACCGACCGCCACCACTGCACCGGAGGCTATCAGCCTCAGCACCGTTGTGAGCCCGACCAGGTCAGTTAGCCCATACCGGATCATCACCCCCTGCCAAAGTCGGCGATAGGCCACCGCCGCGCTCCAGGGTGTCAGCAAAAGAAATGCCAGGCGAGAGGGTTCCACCAGTTCATCGGGGGCGCCTATCATCGTCCCCACCAGAAATCCGTAGATCGGTGTTAGGGCGATGACCGCATGGAGAATGGTGACACTACCTGACAACAAATGTGTAAATCGTAGCAGCAACCCATAGGATTGGCGTCCTTTAGCCAGGGCGGTGCTCGCCGCCAACAGCATGATAACAGGGCTTTCAATTAACAAGGCCAGAGCAAAGGTTACACCGAACGCGGCCAACTCCAGTTTGGGATCCTCCATCCGAGCGACAGCGCCGGTAAGCACCGGCTGTTCGATGGCCATCATCAACCACATGAGCGCCAGAGGGAGCCAAAAACGAAAGATATGGCGTTGAGTTAAGATAGCGGGGCGAGTTTGCATGAAGAAAGAGGCTGGAGAGACCCGTTAATTTTGTAGGTCGTAATTTGGACTGTCGATCTGTTTGTAGATATTGAGTTCTATATCGCCAAAATAACTTTAGCAATGTTGAAGTAGATGAATAGCCCCGTGGCGTCCACCAACGTACTCATCAATGGTCCGGAAACCAGGGCGGGATCGATGCCGAGACGAGCGGCAATCAGTGGCAGGATCGATCCGACACCAGTTGCCCACAGGATCAAGCCAAGGATGGACGTGGATACGGTTAGTGCCAGAGCGACGTTCGGTTCCCAGGTAATGGCCCGGATGTAGGCAGCGATGGCCATGCCCAGGCCCAGCAATAAGCCCACACGCACTTCATGCCACCACACACGCAATGCATCGTGAGGTTCAATGTCACGCGTGGCCAAGGCACGGATGATGGTGGCTGTGGTCTGCGAGCCTGCGTTACCGCCCGTGCCAATAAGTAGAGGAATGAAAACAGCCAGAGATACGACGATCGCCAATTCGTTTTGATATAAGCGCATGACTGAGCCGGTGAGTGTGGCTGTTAGAAAGAGCAATAACAACCAGCCGATGCGTTTACGGGTGATGGTCGATGGTGGGGTGTCCAGATAGGCCCGCTCCAGCGGTTGGGCGCCACCGTAACGTTGGATGTCCTCAGTGGCTTCTTCTTCCAATACATCCAAGACATCATCTACTGTGATGACGCCCAGCAGAATGCCCTGTTCGTTCACGACAGGCAGGGCCAGTAGATCATAGCGTACCAGGAGTTGAGCGGCTTTTTCCTGATCGGTACCAGCCTGAACCGAGATCAGTTTTGTCTCCATGATGTCGAGGATAAGGCTATCCAGGTTGGCCAGAATCAATTGGCGGAGATTGACTACGCCGCATAGTTGGCCGTACTGGTTTACCACATAAAGATAATAAATAGTCTCAGCATCAGGATTCCACTGGCGAAAGGCATTGATGGCTTCTCTTGCCGTCATCCGCCGCCGTAATGCCAGGAATTCCGAGGTCATAAGACCGCCGGCGCTTTCATCTGGGTGGATCATCAAGGGTCGAACTTCGTCGCGATCTTCCAGGCCCGAAAGCAGCACCTCCGCTCTTTCAGGCGTGACATCGCCCAGGAGATCCGCCGCTTCATCCGGTTCCATTTCCTCGACGATGCGCACAACTTCTTCATCGGCGAGGAAATCGACCAATTCTGCCACCGTCTCGTCATCCAGTTCTTCGAGAATATCTGCTGAATCTTCTGCCGCGATCTGGGGCAGGAGTGCAACTTGCTGATCTTCGTCTAGTTCGGCAAAAATCTCGGCCTGATCAGCCGGCCGTAATACCTCGATAATGACGGCAGCACCCTGCAGATCATCACGCTCCAGGGCATTGCGTAACTGTTCGAGTGTGTGTTCCACTATCAAGCGATCCATGATCTACTACCTTCTCTGTCGATGTTGTGATTCAAAATACTGCTACCAGCGGCCTAACACTGTATGCTACAATAAGCATGGTAGAAACACCATCTGAGCGATGATTCTGTGCGCACTAGAAAACATGGAGCCTATGATGCCCTCACCTTTCCCAGGTATGGACCCTTATCTTGAAGGCGAGATGTGGCAAGAATTTCATGAAACCCTTGCCGGAGCGATTCGCGCCCAACTGTTAAAACGGCTCCCAGAAAAATACGTGGCGCTACTGGCTAAAAGATATGTCATATCACGACCTTCAATTGGTGTTCTAGAATCGCCAGATCCTCGTGTGATCTACCCCGATGTATATGTGGCTGAACGGGGTAGGCATTTGTCTGAGCCAGCGCCTGTCCTGAACGCACCTACGATGTTGGTCGCACCTGTTGAACTCGACAGCCCGATCTTGGACGAGATCCCACAACTGACGGTAGAGATCCGGGATGTAGCAGAGCGCAGGCTCGTCACCATTATCGAGATACTGTCGCCTGCCAACAAGATCGGTGAGGGGGCGCGCGAATATGCGGAACGCCGTCTGGAAATACTGGCCACACGCACACATTTGCTGGAGATCGATCTCATACGCCGTGGACAACGTATCGAACTGATTGGCGAACCGCCCCCTGCCTCCTACTACATTTATCTCAGCCGGGTGCAGCGACGCCCCACCACCCTTGTCTGGCCTATCCAGCTGGCGCATACCCTGCCGACCATACCCGTGCCCCTGCTTCCTCCCGACCCCGATGTAATGCTCGATCTGCAAGCGGCAGTGGACGCCTGTTTTGGGCTCGTGCGTTATGAACGGCTGCTGAATTACGAGGCGCCGCCCCCGCTACCAGAACTAAGCGAAGAGGAGATGCTGTGGGTGGAGAAGCTTATGCAAGGTCGGTTTGGGGTGGGCGATTCGTCATCTTAAACGGTTTGTAGTGGGCGCTTTATCGCCGTCATTGGCGCGGAACAGCGCTAAAGCGCTTACTACGAACTGTCGCTTCAACTGAGCCGTACCTATGATAATGTTCGATTAGCTCGTGTGCGGGTGTTCGTCTTGTGGCCAACGATTTTTGTAGGGGGGACTAAGAATCGGCTGTCGGGGTCTGTGACCAATGCTTGTTCGGCAGCACTCAATGTCCGACCGGCCATTTCATAAATATCGGGATTGTCGAATCCAAGCTTGGCGGATAATTGGTGCCTGTCGTGGTCAGGGGTTGTAGCACGACCTTTTAGTGTATTATCCAGCATCAGACCTTTCAAGAGTGCCAATAAGCCCGCATAAAGGTTGAAATCCGCACAACTGTCAAACGCTTTGAACTCGATACGCCCTACTTCTGCCTGCACCCGGGCTGGTTGCGTCAGCGAGAGATTGCTGTCAATCTGCTTGGCAGGATCGTCGAAAAAGACCATCGCCGCCGGACGGTGACCGGTGCGTAAGTATGTGCGCACCGAGTATCCCTCCCATAGTCTGCCGCCGAAAAAGGGCGAGCTGAAGCTGAAGGGTACGATGAAGGGGCTGTAATACGTCAGCTTTCGCCCCACGCCGATCAATTCATCTGTGCTCATGCCAGATCGCGAGATGCTGAGATCGGGACCGTAGGTGAGCATGACGATCTCAGCGGTTTGCATTTCCGGCGAGGACTGACGGCGCTCGAGTTCGTAGGGATTCAGGGGCGGGTTGGGGATAAAAACCCTCTGCTGAGGACTGAAACTGGTCCTGGCGGGTGTAAACCCAAACGATCTCGCTATCTCCACCAGCAGATTGAAGCTCTCTTCCAATTCCGTCACCGCCCCCTGTATCGAACTGTGTATCGTCGTGCGAATCTCGATACCCTTAGGGTTGCAAGAGATCACATCCTCGTTATCCTGAAAGCGCTCGAAGCCTTCGATGTACCAGCGTTTGTACTTGATACCGGCATCACCCAGGCGCAGTTGCGGGTAGTCGGAAGCATAGACTGGCAACTGCTCGATGATCTGGTCGAAATCAGCAAAAGTCGTGTTTCCGAAATCGGCGAACCGCCCGTAGGCATTGATGAAGGCGACTTCGTGTTCGATGCCAAAGGCGAAAGACATAGGGGACGCTCTAAAAGATACAAGGATAAGTGTGATAGCGGAATGATACCTGTGAAGGTAGCGGGACATCAAGAATGGGTGATCTGGAATCTTATCGCTATCAAATCTGTAGCACCTCCTCTCGCAACATGGTATAATCACATCATGAATCGAGCTTCGCTAACAGAGATCGCCACGCTGTTGCGCCCCATATTTCAGCAATATAATGTACAACGTGCGATTGTTTTTGGATCACTTGCGCGAGAAGAAGACACGCGCCGCAGCGATCTCGACCTCATTGTGATCAAGGAAACCGACAAACACTTTTTTGATCGCTATGCAGGACTGCTGGCGGACATTATCGACGTTGTCCCAGGTTTCGATGTGGATTTGCTCATCTATACCCCCAGAGAGTTGGAACAGATGATGGATCGCAGGTTCATTGTTCGGGCAGTCACCGAGGGAAAGACAATCTATGAGTCAGCACAAGAACCGTTACCAGTCTGAACGGTGGTTGGAAACAGCTCGTGAAGATTTTGTAGCGGCGCAGATCCTTCACGAACGCGAGATACATTCTTTGGCGTGTTTTCATGCACAGCAGGCCGCAGAAAAGGCACTTAAGGCCGTTTGGTATCTGGAAGATGAAGAGCCTTGGGGTCACTCCATTACGCGTCTGATACGTGAATTTCCACATAAGGATGCTATTGAAGACTTGGAATTGTGGCAGGAAGCGGGGAGATTGCTCGACCAGTTTTATATTCCAACCCGGTATCCCAATGGTCTTCCTGACCTCACACCTGGTCAGGTCTATCGCAAGGTAGATGCCGTGCAAGCCATCTCTGCTGCACAGACTCTAATCGATGCCTGTACAGATTGGCTGAACCGAAGCGAATTATAACGCTGATCTTTCATGATAAAAAGTGCCTGGCTCCTCGGAGGAGCCAGGCACTTTTGGTTAACCCTCTCGCGCCATTCTACGCAACACCGTCTGCAAAATACCGCCATTCTTGTAGTATTCGACTTCGACCGGGGTATCGATGCGGCTGATCGCCTGAAATTCTTTTATCGATCCGTCCGCGTCTGTAGCTCGAACTGTAAACGTCTGCCCCGCTGTCATGCTGTCATCCAGGCCAACGATATCGAAGCTCTCGAAACCGCTCAAATCCAGACTCTCGGCGCTCTCACCGGGCAGGAATTGCAACGGCAGAATGCCCATACCCACCAGATTGGAGCGATGGATGCGTTCGAAGCTCTCAGCGATCACAGCTTTGATGCCCAACAAGTATGGGCCTTTGGCCGCCCAGTCGCGGCTGGAGCCGGTGCCATACTCTGTGCCAGCCAGTACCACCAGTGGCGTGCCATCTTCTTTATAGTGCATAGCGGCATCATACATGCTCATCGGTTCGCTTGTCGAACCGCATTCGCCCGGTGGCTGGTAAATGGTGTAACCACCTTCCACACCGGGCAGCAGGCGATTGCGGATGCGGATGTTGGCGAAGGTGCCACGCATGAGCACTTCGTGATTGCCACGGCGGGCGCCGTAGCTGTTCCACTCACTGCGTTCGATGCCGTGGCTAAGGAGGTAGTTGGCAGCAGGGCTGTCGGAGGCAATACCACCCGCCGGGGAGATATGGTCGGTCGTGACAGAATCACCCATTACAGCCAGAGCACGGGCGCCGCTGATCGGCTGAACCGAAGGCACATCGGGCGTCAGCCCCAGGAAGAAGGGTGCTTCGTGTACATAGGTGCTTTCAGGGTCCCAGGCAAAAAGATCGCCCTCTGGCACGGCTACCTCGTTCCAGGTTTCATTGCCGCCGAAGACATTGCCATATTCTTGCTCGAACATGGCCGGGCGCAGGGACCGGCGGATTTCGCTGCGGATTTCGTCTTGTGAGGGCCAGATATCCTTGAGGTAGACAGGCTCGCCGTTGGGGTCATGGCCGATGGGTTCGCTTGTGAGATCAATGTCCACTGTCCCGGCCAAGGCGTAGGCCACGACCAACGGTGGCGATGCCAGGAAATTGGCACGCGTGTTGGGACTAACCCGTCCCTCGAAATTGCGGTTGCCACTTAGTACGGCAGCTACAGCAAGGTCGTTTTCTTGTACGGCCAGGCGTATGTCCTCAGGCAGAGGGCCGCTGTTGCCGATGCAGGTGGTACAGCCAAAGCCGACGATGTGGAATTTGAGCGCCTCCAAGTAGGGCAGCAACCCCGCTGCTTCGAGATAGCGCTGCACCACTTTGGAACCGGGCGCCACACTGGTCTTCACCCAAGGCTTCACACTCAAGCCAAGCTCGACCGCCTTTTTGGCCACCAACCCCGCCCCGATCATGACGCTGGGATTGCTGGTGTTGGTACAAGAGGTGATGGCGGCGATCACCACGTCACCATGGTCGAGTTCAAAACGGCTGCCTTCGTGTTCGACAGTGGCTGAGTTATCGACCTTGCTCGGGTCCAGGCCCAGCCCATGGGGTCCGGCCGGCGCTGTCAGCATGGTCTCAAAACTGGATTTCATGTCAGCGAGGCGGATGCGGTCGTTTGGGCGCTTGGGTCCGGCCAGGCTGGGTTCGACCGTGCTCATATCTAGTTCGAGCGTGTCGGTGTAAATGGGATCGGGGCTGCCGTCGCTGCGGAACAGACCTTGTTCCTGTGTATAGTGGGCGACCAACTCCACCAATTCCTCGCTGCGGCCTGTGCCGATCATGTAGCGCAGAGTCTCTTCGTCGACCGGGAAAAAGCCCATGGTAGCGCCATAGTCTGGTCCCATGTTGGCGATAGTAGCGCGATCGGCCAAACTGAGATGGCTCAGTCCAGAGCCGTAGTACTCCACGAATTTTCCCACTACCCCTTTTTGTCTTAACAACTCTGTACAGGTGAGCACCAGGTCGGTAGCGGTGGCGCCTTCGGGCAACCGGCCGCTGAGTTTGAAGCCGATCACATCGGGCGTGAGCATGTAAATGGGCTGGCCCAGCATGACAGCCTCGGCTTCGATCCCGCCCACGCCCCAGCCCACGACGCCAAGGCCGTTGATCATGGTGGTATGGCTGTCGGCGCCGACGAGGCTGTCTGGGTAAGCAACCAGATCACCATTCATGGGGCGGGTCTGTACACATTTACCCAGATACTCGAGATTGACCTGGTGGACGATGCCGGTGGCTGGCGGCACCACCCGGAAGTTGTCGAAGGCTTCGCTGCCCCATTTCAGGAACTCATAGCGCTCGCGATTGCGCTGGAACTCGCGTTCGGCGTTGAAGAAGAGGGCAAATTTGGAGCCAAAGCGGTCGATCTGCACCGAGTGGTCGATCACCAGGTCGACGGGGATCTGGGGATTGACTTTGGCGGGATCGCCACCCATGCGCGCCATCTGGTCACGCAGCGCCGCCAGATCGACTACCGCCGGTACGCCGGTGAAATCCTGCATGATTACGCGTGCCGGTTTGAAGGGCATTTCTTTGCGTTCATCTTCCTGTGGTTTCCAGTTAGCCAGGGCGATGACATCTTCTTCTCTGACTTCAAAGGCGTCATACTGCCGCAGCGCCGCTTCTAGCAGCACTTTGATGGAATAGGGCAAGCGCGAGATGTCGGCGATGTCCTGTTCTTGCAGAGCGGCAAGGCGGTACATCACGGCCTTGCCGCTGCCGGTGTTGAAGGTTGTTTTTGCGTTGAAGTGGTTTTGTAGGGTCATGTGTGTGCTCCTAATGTTTATTTAGGCAAGTGGCTCCGTAGTCAAAATGTGGCAGACTTCCACACCGTCGTCGAGATCATCCCAATAAATGGCATAGCCACCCGGTTCAAACGACCAGTTTGCTTTTTGTTCGGGTGTAGCATTTGCTAACCATGCTAGCCAATCGATTCGATCCATAGGCAAACCAACCTCGCGTCCATCACTTAATGAAACATAGATGATGTCTTCTTCGAATCGTACGTTGGTTGCAGTGACTAGATATGTGTTCGATTTATTGGTTGAAGTGATCACTCCAATGATGAATAGAATCGAAATTTGTAGCCGTCTATGTAGATGCTGAAAACTCTGGAAAACTTTCTTGAGTCATTTTTTTGCCCCCGTTTACACAGGTGTGAATGAGCAAAACCCCTGTATACGGGGGAGCTGAATAGCCGTTTTAGACTTATACAGAGTTTTCAGGTAGATGGTAGACATAGCTTTTGCCTGCGCTTTATTTTATCGATGGCAATCAATAGACAGTGCTTGTAGTGAAGTTTTATTATAGCACGCCGCTGTAAGGAAACCGGAAACTTCAGGGAACCAACCTGAACAACACATCGTCTAAAAAAGTATGAGCTGAGGAGGCTTTTCATGTATCGCATAAAACTGTTTCTACCTCTTGTCCTCTTATTGCTGGCGGCTTGTTCGATTTTGCCATCTGAAAAAGTGACGTTACCGCCTGGAACACCAACCAATCAACCGGCACTCCCACCCATCGAATCTGCCACCCTTGCATCACTGGCCGATCAGCGCCTCTATTTACAAGACTTAGGGCTCGACGCCTCTGAGGCCGAATTCTTCCAACTGATCGACAAAGCTCTGCCTCTATCGCCAGCCGAGATCGATAAACTCAGTACCAATGGTTTTGTCGTCAGCGACCGCCACACGTGGCAGCGATTCCACGAAGCTTATGCCTGGATCTATTGGCAAGACCTGCCGGTGCTGATCACTAGTGACTCGATACTGCACACCGTCCATCAATCTTATCTCAACCTGCTTAAACGCCTGGAATATGAGATTTTAATCCCGGAAATGCGCACGTTCTTGCAGCAGGCTGCTGCTGCAGTACTCACGGCGGCACGAGTGAACGGGAACAAAAACCTCGATCCACTGTACGAAGATGTCGAAACCTATTTCGCTGTAGCCCTGGCACTGCTGGAAGGAAATGGAGGTTCGGGCGATGCGGCGGATTACGTGCGTTTGGCAAAAGGGGCCAGAAGTTACAGCAAGGTCCAGCTATTCGGCAGCGATTATCCAGTCGATTTTACCCTATTCAAACCACGCGGCCATTACGCCGAAACCGAAACCCTGCAAAACTACTTCCGAGCAATGAACTGGCTGGCCCAGATCGACTTCCGCTTTGTCGAATACGACCAGGAAACCAGCGAACCAACTGTCAATCCTAAGGCCATTGCCGCCGCCATGATCTTGCAAGATGCTGTGGATGAAGCGGGGCAACGCCAACGTTGGCATTCGATCAATGGTATCCTGGAGATGCTGGTGGGGCGCAGCGACAACATGACCCTGACCCACCTGGACCACTTCCGCGCGGATATGGACTTTTCCGGCCCTACCGATGCCCTCGACGTCGATCCTACGGCCACCCTCGACCAACTGGCAAAGGCTGACTACGGCCAGCAGCGCATCACCGGCCAGATCATCATGCGTCACACTGCCAACGACAGCGCCGATGCGATTCCTCGCCCGCTCAGTTTCATGCTTATGGGCCAGCGTTTCGCCCTCGATTCCTTTGTACTTGGCAATGTCGTCTACGACCGCATGATGAAGGATGGTGGCCCCATCGAACGCTCATTGCCCAGCCCCCTGGATTTGGCTTATGCCTTTGGCAACGATCGCGCCATCACCCATCTCCAAAAAGAACTGCAACAGTACGAATATGCGGACTATCTCAGCGCCCAACGCGCCTATGTCGACGATCTCCCGCCCGAGTTCTGGGATGCGCCCATGTACAACCAGTGGCTCGATATGATTCGTTCGCTCAACGCCGCAACTGCCGATAAAGGTTATCCCCAGGTGATGCGGACAGAGGCCTGGGCCGACAAAACCTTACAAACCCAATTGGCGTCCTGGGCGCAATTGCGTCACGACAACATCCTCTATGTCAAACAGTCGATGACCACAGCCCAGGTGGTGTGTGAATTCCCCGCCGCCTACGTCGAGCCCTACCCCGATCTTTATCTCAACCTGTATGATTTTGCCGCAGCCGGGCATCAAGCCCTATCGCAGATCACGCTTTCCCGCGGAACTGACACTCAAATGCATATCCTGGCCTATTTTAGCAATGTCATGGAGATCGCCCAGGGCCTGCACAGTATCTCCGAAAAGCAGTTGGCTGGTGAACCGCTGAACGATGAAGAATCACTGTTCCTTGCTAGCGTGGTCAAAAAGAAAGAAGATCTCGAGGTAATGGGTTGCGCCGGTCCCGAATTCGAGGATATGTGGGATGGCTGGTATGGTCGCCTGATTTACGGCAAGGATGAGAACCCAGCCCTAATCGCCGACATCCATACCAATCCCCAGATCGATGAGGGCAGCGCCATGTACCCGCCCACTGTCTTGCACGCGGCCACCGGCTACCCAGTGCCCATTATCATGATTGTCGAAACTGTAAATGGGCCGACACTCTTTGTGGGGCCAGGCTATTCCTACTATGAAGTCGTAACCGAGGGGACGATGGAGGAACCGCCGCAACGTTTTGATGACACCGAATGGCGCCAGCGCCTGCAAAAATTCAACCCGCCTGCGCCCGCCTGGACGAGTAACTTCCTGGCAACGTCCGGCGCCAGTCCCACGGTGTTGAACCTGCCCGCCTGGGAGGAATTGCAGCAAGCGGTCAAGTAGAATACGAGGGTAGCAAGACCGCCCCAGGAACCTCAACCGGCACTAAATCAAATGGGTGTGTCCTTTTTGAGTTAGAGGGCAATCTTACCCTACCATACTAACATGTTTGGAGGCCGGTTCAGGCCTTCTGATCTTCCGAAACGTGGAGTCACGTTGACGAATCTAGGTCGAATCCTGGCGACATATTATGTCTCCGACTCATTTAGGACACAACCAACTGAAATTAGCTTACACGTTCCGAGAAGAACTCACGGCTATCTTCGAGATGCAATTGACAACAGAATAAGGCAAAAAAGGCATTAAGGCAAAAGTAGCACATTATGGGTCAGGGACAGCCGCAACCCAATCAGCAATTCGTTGCTCAAGAACTGTATCTCTGCAATGACGCCAGCGGTACCGACGACGGAATTGTTCTTGGCGACGCTCGTAGCGAATGCGCTCGTTTGCATACTCTTCCCAGCTAACTTGAGCCAGTCGTTCTCGCAGTTCAGCGGGGGTCTCCACATCAAGTTGCAAGATAGTCCATGCGCCGTGTCTCAACAGCGGCTCACGTAATTGACTGACCCCTCGCTGACGTCTCAACTTACGTTTAGTCTGTCCAAATATACTCTCATGGTTGTTATTGGTGGGTGGTAACCCGACAATGTCATAGCAGGGAAAGAGACCAGACCAATAGCGCTCGCTCCGGTTGGACAAGTCTTGGCGTAACTCTACTAGCCAAGGAGAAAGGTCAGAAAGGTCAGCTAGTTGTCCCAGGTAGCGAGCTAATTGTAGGGCTACTTCATCACCGCTAAGTCCGGGGTCGTCATCTGTTGGCAAAGGCACATCCAGAACCTTCTGAATGCCGTTAACCCAATCGAGAGCCTGACTAACCTCTCTAAATTGCGGTTGGTACTTGGGTAACGTCTCATTCAAGGCATCGTACCAGCCACGCAGATGCGGTTCCTCTCTGATTGTCAGGCACTTTTCCTAATTTTGCTGGATAGCAGATAAATCCTCTCGCACGACCCATAGTTGCTCTGACGCACCTTCTGGTTCCAATCCATCTATACTTATCTGCAAGCCACCCCGTTCCTCGGCAACCTTTTTCAACCGCTGTTTATCGAGTCGCGAGGAATATCCCATCAGTATTTGGTAGTGTGCATACAGATGATCAACTTCACGCTCACAGAGTTGAACGCTGTAATCCCTCAAACGCGAGTGGATTTGCTCTCGATTCAAGTGTTCGCGATCACGCCACCAACCGATTTGTGAAATCACATCCAATCCATAAGTGCATTCTGGAACAGTAACCATTTGTGCCACAGCAGATACATGCGGTTCTCCTTGATGGTCGCACTTTGGGTTTACGCATTCTTTAGCACGGCTGGCGACGTACACAGCTCCTTCTAACTGTTGCACCGTTTTGCGCCATTGATAGTATGCGCGCTCTTCAAGGTCATGACCACATTGTGGGCAAATTTCGATTTCTGGTTTGTAGATATGTCGGGCTTGTATTTCTAAATGTTTGGCTGTTTTTGACATGAACCGCTAACCTCCTTACTCTAAATTTGGTGAGCGTTTATGATACCGGATCTTTTATATTAGCGCGACTTTTACCCTAATGCCTTTTCACCCTTGAAACGCATTCTAACTCTTGAGCACCGTCACGGATCCAGGTGTATCTCTTACTGCCGCACAACCATCGGACCCAGAGTTCGCCCACCCAGCAAATGCAAGTGCAAATGATAAACATCCATACCCCCATCCGCACCATAATTGAACATCAGGCGGTAACCGGAGTCGGCAATGCCTTCCATCTCCGCCACAGTGTTGGCCGTCTGGAACATCTCGGTGAGGATGTTGTGATCGTAAGCGCCCCAATCGCGGATGTGTTCGATGTGGTGGTTGGGAATGATGAGGATGTGGACGGGCGCCTGGGGGTTGATGTCGCGAAAGGCGGTGGTGTTGGGGCCGTTGTAGACAACCTGGGCGGGGATGTCACCGCTGACGATTTTGCAGAAGATGCAGTCGCTCATAGCTGGAATCTCACATGTGCAGGGATGTAGGTGAAGATTGGTTAAACAGAGGCCGTTGTGCCGGTTTGGAATGTGGCATAGTGGTGACCGTCCCGCCACGAGGGCCGTTCGGCGTTGCCAGCAAGTGGTCAGGCGGATCACCACTGATTGAGGCTAGAATTTCGCTCGTGATCAAATTTCCCAGATCGACCTCTGGTTGGGTAACGGTCTCGACTCGCAGATAGTTGTCAGTATAGCCAGACCACTTCAGGGCGCCATCGTCCAAGGCTGTCCCCTGCCCTTCCCATAAGACTCGGCGAGAAGTGCCCACAAAGCGGCTCAGATGGGCCGCTTTCATGCCCGCAGCGATCTCGTGTAGTTGCCTGCTGCGAGCGCGCTTGACATTGTTTTGGACACGTCCTCTTAAGCGGGCCGCAGTTGTGCCTTGACGCGCCGAATAGGTGAAGATATGCATATGGGCAAAGTCCATCTGCCGGACATACGCTATCGTCGCCGCCCATTCGGCTCCGGTCTCTCCTGGGAAGCCCACAATCAGATCGGTGGTGATACTCAGATCGGGAATGGCGGCGCCAGCGGATGCGATGAGATCGGCGTACGAGCTGGTGTCGCAACGTCGTGCCATGCGCTGTAGGGTACTGTCGCAACCACTTTGCAAGGGGAGGTGCAGGTGTGGCATCAACCGTGGATTGGCCCATAGATCGAAAAAACGATCGGGCAGATCCCATGGCTCGAGTGAGGATAGTCGCAGGCGTGGTATGTTTGTATTGCGCAGGATGGCATCGACCAGGCTGTACAGATCGGCGCCGATATCATCGCCATAGCCACCCAAATGCACGCCGGTGAGTACGGCTTCCTGATAGCCCAAGTCGTGCAAGAGGTTAATTTCCTCGACCACATCATCTATACGTCGGCTGCGTTCTGCGCCCCGGGCAATGGTGACGATGCAAAAGGTACAGCGGTTACGACAGCCATCCTGTACTTTCACAAAGGCTCTCGTGCGGGCGCTGTGATAAACATGGCTGCTCTCAGGTTGAGTCGCCAACTGAGGCATGGCGTGCAAGTCCAGTTCGTGCACCACCATGTCTACCAGCTTATCTTTGTCACGGTTGCACACCACCATGTCTACCCCCGTCAGGGCCGCCACTTTCGCGGGTTCAAGCTCAGCATAGCAGCCCGTTACCACCAGTTTAGCATTAGGGTTCTGTCTGTGCAGGCGGTTGATAAACTGGCGAGATTTGCGTGCAGCCTCAGCTGTGACCGCACAGGAATTCATGATCAGTATCTGCGCCTGCTGGGGTGAAGATACCAGGCCATGCCCGGCAGCAGCAAATTGGCGGGACCAAGTCTCGAGTTCGGCTTCGTTTAAGCGACAACCGATTGTGGAAAGATAGATGTTCATCAGCAAACAGAAGTCTAGCGGATGAGAGTGGGTACTGCAACCTTGTGAGAGTGAGGATATGGGTCGATGGTATGATGTTGCGCGATTTACAGTTGTATTCTGCACGGACACTTTTGACTTTTACCCTTTGCCTTTTGATTTTCGGAACAGGCATTGCAGCATGAAGCGTCTTCAGACTTCCAGCCTGCATCATTCAAGAGTATACTCTGTTGTCGTGCACAGTCACTTACATGTTTGCTTGCATAACACTATCTCAAAACAGTCCCAGAATAACAACCATGCGTATACTCCTTTATACCGGCAAGGGCGGCGTAGGCAAAACAAGTGTCAGCGCTGCCACCGCTTTAAGATGTTCCGAACTCGGCTACCGCACCATTGTAATCTCGACCGATCCGGCCCATTCGTTGGGTGATAGCTTCGACCAGCGTATCGGGCCAGAACCGATCGAGCTGGCGCCCAAACTATGGGGTCAAGAGATCGATCTGCTCCACCAGATGCAGCGACACTGGGGGACACTACAAGAGTACCTCGCTGCCATCTTTGCCTGGCGGGGTATGGATGGCCTTGTAGCCGAAGAGACCAGTATTCTCCCCGGCATGGAAGAACTTGCCAGCTTGATGCAGATCGCCTATCTGGCCGAGTCGGGTGATTATGATGTTGTAGTCG
>PIVW01001207.1 GCA_003353825.1 Chloroflexota bacterium | reverse complement strand
CCGGTACGCCGAACACACTTGCTGCCACAGAAGTCACCATGGCCGAGATAGTTAAGTCCGTCGGCTACGATACAGCGTACTACGGCAAATGGCACCTCGGGACTCAGCCTGAAAGTTTGCCACACAATCAGGGATTCGATGAGTTCTACGGTATACCCAATACGACCGATGAGACCCTTTACGTGCCGACCAGTACTGAGAACGATGTATCTCTCCCGGACGGATTCAACGAGCCATCGATCATTCGATCTAAGGTGGGTGGCAAGTTAGAAAACGTCAAGCCTTACAACTTTGACACGCGCCGCACTATCGATGTGGATTTGGCTGATATGTCAGTAAAATATATAAATGAACATGCAAAAAGTGATAATCCATTCTTCCTGTTCGTTGCATGGACACGTCCGCATTATCCGAATTTAACATCGCCTGAGTTCGAAGGCGCTTCTCGCATAGGAGTGTACGGTGACAGTCTTATGGAGTTAGACCACAATACCGGTCGAGTATTGGACGCAATTGAGGCGTCTGGGCAGAGAGACAATACAATTGTTGTGTTCATGAGCGATAATGGACCAATGCGGACGAATACCTGGCCCGACTCTGGATCAGCTGGACCCTGGCGAGGCGAGTTGGGTGACCCTTTGGAGGGATCGATCCGAACGATAGGTATGATTCGTTGGCCGGGTAAGATCACTCCCGGAACGTCGAACGAGATGTTCTCGACAATGGATTTTATGCCAACCTTTGCTCGGATCGTGGGTGCGAATATGCCCAAAGACCGCCCCATTGACGGTGTCGACCAGTTGGACTTTCTGCTCGAAAAGCAAAAGAAATCGAATCGCAACCACCTCCTCACCTTTACTGGGGACCAATTACAGGCAGTGCGCTTTAACCAGTTTCGCTACTACCTCGTCGAAACCGTTCCCTCAGGTTCTGGCTT
>PIVW01000525.1 GCA_003353825.1 Chloroflexota bacterium | reverse complement strand
ACTGATCCTGGCGGTGGCGGCGGGCTCTGATACAGGTAGCGCCTACACCTATCTCGACAACAGCGCCTTACTCGATCAAACCTACCAATACCAGCTGGAGCTCACGATGCTCGATGGCAGCACCCAGATGTATGGCTTGCAAGAGCTGACAGTGACTGCCGGTTACCAGACATACCTTGGTTTCATAACAAAATTCACTGCCGGACACGTTACTATTGTGTCACCCTGAACGAGCCAAGCACACAACTCGCATGTTCACGAAACACCAGTAAAGGGTCTCGCTGCAGGTGAATCGCCAGATTCTTCGCTAAAGTCGGCCTCATGAACGATGTTTCAGCACCAGAGTCCGTAGATACAAGTAAGTATGCGCAGAGCTGGCTGTGACCGATTGTAAAATGGTCACAGCCAGTTAACGATTTTCCTGGTTCTGATAGATTCTGCGGATCACCGAAATAACCCATTGAGGCTGTCAGCATACAGTCTTGCACTCGCAGGCGCTCATTAGTGTCGATCCACAGAAAACGGTAGAACCAGCGATTTTACAATGGTTTTTATCGAGTTTTTTTTTGTCAATGTCACCAAGGGAGAAGACAAGATGAATGTACCGTCACTACATTTCAAATATGCGCGTTTGCCCCTCACGCTGCTCCTAATCATACTCACGGTTCTGGCAGTGATGGTAACGACTGCCGAGTTGATCACAGAGCCTGGTCTGGCTATGTCGGCAGACCCAGGCGAGAGCAGCAGCGCTGGCGTAGCCTTTGGGCCGGGCGGTTTGTCGACGTTGGGAGACAAGGTCTGGCTAGATAGCAATGAGAATGGCATTCAGGACGCCGGCGAAGCGGGAATTAATGGTGTGCTAGTCAACCATTACCTCGATGATGGTGATTATGAATTCGATCCGGGGAATGATAGTTTTGAGGGATCGGCAATTACTGTTACAGATGGGGCGCAGGGTTGGTATACGTTCAATGTAAATGCTGGCGGTAACTTTTATTGGGTAGAAATTGACAACAGTAACTTCGATCCGGGCGGCGCCTTGGAAGGTTACTTCTTGACCAGCGACAATACCATCGGAGACTCTCCCCTGGGTGTATCACTGTTTGGCGTCATTGTCGCTCATATGGATGCTGATTTCGGCTATGCTATTACGCCTCCGACACTCACGCCGACACTCACGCACACACCAACACACACACCGACGCACACACCGACGCACACACCAACCAGCACACTGACACACACGTCGACTCCGACGCACACACCAACCGGTACCCGGACGCACACACCGACGCACACGCCGACACTCACGCCAACCAGCACACCGACACTCACGCCGACTCCGACGCACACACCAACCGGTACCCGGATGCACACACCGACGCACACGCCAACCAGCACACCGACACTCACGCCGACACTCACGCCGACTCCGACGCACACACCAACCGGTACCCGGATGCACACACCGACGCACACGCCAACGTCAACGCGAACTACTCCAACCAGTACTCCGACTCTTACCCCTACGTATACGCCAACCCAGACGCAAGAACCCTCGCTGGGCTGTGTCGAGGGTCACAAGATCGACGATCAGCATGTTGGTTTACCAGGCTGGGAAGTAAGGGCTCGTCCCAATAATGCGAACTTCCCGGAGCTGGTAGCCATCACAGATGGAACCGGGTACTTCAGCTTCAATAACCTGGCGGTGGGTGACTGGACCTTCTGGGAGATCATGCAGCCGGGCTGGGAGCCGGTAACGCTACCAGAATTCAGTGCACCGGTGCCATCAGGTCCCGAATGTATCTATATTCGCTTCAAAAACCGTCAGACAGAACCTCCCACGCCAAGCAAGGGTTGTGTCGAAGGCTACAAGATCGACGATCATAATGTTGGGTTGCCGGAATGGGAAATCCGTGCTCGCCCATTTGGCGCCGATTTTCCGGTATTGTCTGCAACCACCAGCGGGGTTGGCTACTTCCGCTTCGATAATGTCGACGCTGGCTTGTGGACCTTCTGGGAGATCATGCAGCCTGGCTGGGCAGCGGTCACCGATCCTCAGTTCAATGGCATGGTGCCGGGCGGGCCAGAGTGTCTTAACATCCGTTTCGAAAACCGGCAGTCCACCGAGCCTTCACCCACTACAGCGCCTAAAATCTACCTGCCAATCGTCATGGTTCCAGGCAATAAATGCGATGTCGGCCGTTTGCAGGTCACCGTTTGGGGCACTTTCTATAACCTGAGCCTCATTCCAGACGGGACTGCCAACATAGTCAAGCCGTTGGATTGGCATTCAGAGACAGTATTCCGTATTGTAAACTATATCGGACCGGTCACCTGGACACAATACAAACCCTATTATACTAAGCAGGTAGGTGGTTACGAATTCTCCTATCCTGGAGATCGAGCTGGTGAAGATTTCCGCTTGTTTGTGACAACAGATTGTGGCGTTATTTTAGTCGATACCTCTATCGATGATCCTACACCAACACTCGTACCATCTCAGAACTCAACGAATACGCCGACAGCAACGACTCCAACAACATCCACTGCGAGAGCAACAGCAACCCACACGCCAACACGCACGCCAGTAGCAACCCATACGCCAACGCCAACCTACACATCAACTCACACGCCAACCTACACACCCACATCAGTGCCCACACCGTCAAATATTTCGATTCCCGGCCTCAGTTACCCGCAGGGTATTGCTGTGAATACTAAGACAAACCGGATCTATGTAGTCAGCCGTAATAACGCCTCGGTCTATGTAGTCGATGGGGCAAACGGTTCTGTTCTAGATGAGATCGATGTTTGCCTTGACCCCTTTAGCATTGATGTGAATATGGTAAAAGACAGTATCTATGTAACCTGTAGCATCGATGGAGAGGTTATGATCATCAATGGCAGCAACAATAAGGTGTTGAAGTCAGTTGCAGTTGGATCTAAACCGACTTATATCGCTGTTAACGAAAAGACCGACAGTATCTTCGTTGTCCTTTCTGGTGACAATACAGTTGCAAGGATAAATGGTATTAGCAATGCCGTGGATGGCATTGCCAGCGTAGGTAGTGGCGCATTCGCATTGGTTGTCAACGAAAATCTCAACCAGATTTACGTAACGCTTCGCCCAGAGGGTGCGATCTCGATCATCGATGGAAGCAGCATGGGTGTCGTTAATAATATTAAGCCGTTGAGCACTGAAGAAGTCGTTTGGGGCATCGGTTTCAATCCTGTAACCAATCGTCTCTATGTGACACACACTCACAATGGTTCCTTAACCAGAGTTGGCGTTTACGAAACACACGGCAATGACTTGACTCCGGTCGGCACGATTAAAATTCCAGATGGCGGGGCTGATGCACCTGGCCGCTTGGGCATCAACACATCGACAAATCACATCTTTGTTCCCGACACCGGCAACAACAGCCTGACCGTAATCGATGGTGTGAAACAGTCTGTCATCGTTACCCTCCCCGGCTTTTCACTTCCATATGGTATCGATGTCAATCCCGATAGCAATCGGGTCTATGTTGGCGCCTTTGGCGCCAACCAATTGCGGGTGGTGCAAGACTCATCGCCCTAAATTTAAACCAATCCTGATCTCCATCGTGGCCAAAGTGGAAGAACCAATTATCGCCATTAACCCACGTAATAAATCATGCATGAGGCGCTGTTATGCGCCATTCCGCAATTGTACTGTTCATCTCTACCCGTCGTTGGAGGATTATAGACCTGAAATTCACATCTTACCGCAGCAACCATAGCCGTCTACGTTGGCTAAACCTGGCCATTATCCTGGCCATACTATTCAGTCTCTTTCCCCTTGATATCCCGCTACCCGGTCCATTGCCC
>PIVW01000524.1 GCA_003353825.1 Chloroflexota bacterium | reverse complement strand
GGCTACTAGTTTACAGGCCCGTGGCTGATAGTGCGGTCACGCCTTTACAGGACACCGGCGACAGTACGGACAACGTCAAACGCTACCGTGCTCAATACAACATGCAAAACCGATTTAACACCTATAAGGTGCGCTCTCAGGCGGGTCTCGGGTTTGACGACCTCGCCGATTATGATACCGACGAAAGCGTGGTTAATAGTCAAGGGGACTCCATAGACAGCCAGATCCGGGCGAGTCGTTACCTCGAGGTCCAAGGCGAGGAGGCCATGGGCGAAGTGGAGACCGGAAACCGCGCAGAGGAAGAGAACAACATACGCCGGGCGTTATCGTCCGTCTATGAGGCAGAGGTCCAAGGAGTGGCACAAGAGGACGGCACGCTATGGGACATCGGCCAAAAAGTTAAGATTGATGATCCTTTCGCTGGCGTCCGGGGCCTTTGGTTAATTAAAGAGGTCGAATATTCGGTAGATCTGGGAGTGGGTACTACGACGACAATTATCAGCGTCCCACAAGATGCGTACACAGTCCGCGGGGAACCTACCGCGACCGACGCCCGTAAGACTTCAATAGGCGAGCGGTTCCAGAACACGACCGGGGCGACGGGGGATTCTTTCGTAAGATGAAAAAATTATATTACATGATCAAGAATCTGATCAAGATTGCGCGCCTAGTCTCCACCGATGATTCCGGAAACTTCTCCCGGGGCGTCGCTTCATATATGGGGAAAGAGGTCCCCATTTTAGATATGAAACCTTACGGCCTTTTGCACCGTCCGCCGGCGAATAGTTTGTGCCTTATATTCTCACAGAATGCACAGGAGAGCAGCGCGATCGCTCTCATTGACGACCCGAAGCGTCGCACCTTAAAAAATTTAATTGAGGGAGAGGTAGCCCTTAATAATCAAACAACCGGGGATTATATTTATTTAAAAGACGGTAACGCTATTGATTTAGTCACTAAGACTTTCACGGCCACCACGGAGGACACTACGGCCACTATGACCAACGGGCAAATAGAGTTCGACATAGGAGGCGCCGTAGACACTACGGCCACTATGACCAACGGGCAAATAGTGCTTGATGTCAATGGAACGAAAGTGACAATAGTCGACGGAGCGGTTACTATAGACGCAGCGCTTACCACTATGAATGGTAATTTACAGGTTAACGGGACGATTGACGCGACGGGCGATATAACAAGTGATACCCAAGTTATCCAAGGCGGCGCGCCGGTTGCGCTCTCTACGCATACTCACTTGTATTCGCCGGGTCCTAGTACGCCGACACAAACGGCGGCGCCAACAGCCGGAACTTAAAAAAGGTTTTAAATTATGCCAATACAACATCCAAGTTTTGACGATTTTGTGGAATTGGTCCGGGCGGAACTTCGGCGCCAGATCCCAACAATCGATCCGACCGTTTTCGGATCATGGTCTCGAGGGTTTACCGATGGGGTGGCGGCTGCGGCGGCTGCGCTTGATTTAGTTACTCAGGACTTAGAGACCCAATTATTCCCGCAAACCGCACAGGGCGAATTTCTCGACCGCTGGGGCGACTATGAGGGTCTACCTCGAAACGCCGCCGGGGGTGCGATCGGTTTTATCTCGATCCCGGGCGTTAATGGTACCGTACTTTCGGCCGGGACTATTTTCACTTCGTCCGCGGGTTTCGAATATGCGACCTCCAATTTAACGACAATAACAGACGTTAACCAAAGCATAACCGGGATCACCCGAGTGGGTACGACCGCGACCGCTACGGTAGCGTCGGCTCATAATCTCGCCACCGGGATGTCTATCACTGTCTCCGGGGCTGATCAAACCGACTATAATATAACGGCCACGATTGCCGTATTGACGGAGCTTACTTTCAGTTATGAAGTGGCCGGATCCCCAACCACACCAGCGACCGGGACGATCGAATATGATTCGACTTTCGCGAGTGTAGATGTTGCCGCGATATTAACCGGCGCACAAACAAACGCAGACCCGGGCGCTTTGCTAACGCTGACAACTCCGACGACTATTATCGGCGTAGACGGCGACGCATTCGTGCAAATAGACGGCTTGACGGGGGGTTCTAGTATCGAGAGCGATACGGATTACCGGGCACGAATTTTATTATCCCGCTCTATTATTGAGGGGGTATTTACTGAGGATCAGGTTATTCTCGCCGCTCTGGCTCAACCACTAGTTACTCGCGTTTTTGTAAAGCGTCCCACTGTGGGGGCGGCCGGCGGATTTGACGACCCTTTCCCGGGACAGGTTTCCGTTTTTGCGCTAAAGGACGGAGAGGCGAACCCGTTACCTAGTGCCGCCGAATTAATAGAGATTAAAGAACTTGTAGTGGCAGACGGAGCGATGCCCGCCAACACTGCGGAGGCCGATATATTTGTGAACGCTCCGACGGCTGTCTCGACGGCTTTTACTTTCTCTGCATTGTCTCCGAATACGGTCACTATGCAAGAGGCTATCCGGGCGCAGCTTGCGGCATTTTTTCAAGATTCTGTCCAGTTTGAGACAGACGTCACAGAAAACGCTTATATTTCCGCCATCCAGACAACGCAAGATACACAGACCGGCGATTTTATAGAAAGCTTTACTTTGTCGGCTCCGAGCGGTGACATATCGGTAGGGGACGCAGAGATAGCGACTTACGACGATGTCGGGACGACGTTCCCATAACAGAGGGTTTAATTTATGGCAACATGGGGAACAGGATCCGAAGTATGGGGATCACCTAATGCTCTTATCTGGGGGGAGGATGTCGCGCCGGTAACCCCGATCGCGGACGATGGTCTGGTTCCTATTTCGATCCTTGACGCGCCGACACTTAGGCAAACTATCCAACAGATAAGCCAACACTTGCCAGAGGGGAGAGCGTGGGCTAATAAACTAGTTGAGGGGGCAAATACACACGCGCTAATTAGATCGGCGGCGGCGGCATTTAATCGAGTACAGGCGCAGATCGAGCAGATAGCCACCGAGTTTGATATCAGTCTAACCGAGGAACTTTTACCAGAGTGGGAGACGTCCGTGGGGCTTCCGGATGAGTGCGTTAATACGCTGGCGGATCTGACAGAACGGCGAGAAAATATTATATTTAGATTGCGCCGCGTGCCTATAGTCACTAAAGAAGAGTTCGAGACCTTGGGTACCGCTCTTTCTGGTGTGACCGTGACCGTAACGCCCGGGACTGAGGTAGACGTATCTCCGGACTCGCAAAGCGCTTTTAAGTTATATGTAGGCTTTCCGGCATCGAATACGGGGTTCCCGTATGCTTTCCCGTTACCTTTTGGCGGTTTCCAATCCGATGTCGTGGAATGTATTTTTAATAAAATAGTACCGGCTAATGTAGTCGTAATTTTGCAATAGGTGAACTAATGGAAGATATCAACACTAAAATTGAGGATAGCGGGGCGACCGCTGATGGCCGTCTCTCTGCCGACGAATATAACGATCGTAACGAGGAACTAGAAACAGCGGTAACCCGAAGCGGCCAGAGTTTGACTGTATCCGAGACGACGCAATTAGCCGAGTCTTTGTTTCTCAATTCCATCAAGGCCCATTCGTTCCAAGATAACGGAGTGGTTAACGCGGTCGATTTGCGTCCGGTAAGTGGAGCGTCCGGGGTGAAAGTCCCGACGACTTACGCGAACATGGACGGGGCGCTAGTTAGCTTTAAGCCTGCGGTAAATAATACCGGGGCGGTAACGGTTGACATAGGCCAGACGTCGGGGATCGGTACTCAGCCCCTTGTATTGTCCACGGATTTCTCCGCTCTTGTGGGATCTGAGTTAGACACCACACTGACGGCACAAATACAATATGATTTAGGGAATAATCGATGGCTTTTA
>PIVW01000523.1 GCA_003353825.1 Chloroflexota bacterium | reverse complement strand
CTATCTTCGCTCTCGATGCCCACCACGACATCTACGCGCTGCTGCACATCTCCATCCTGAATGACGACGAATTTGCGGCCACCGAAGGTGCGGATAGCGGCGGGAGGCAGCCACAGTACATCACTTTTGCGTTCGATGATGGCCGTGGCTCGCACCAGATCGCCCGCTTCCAGGGAGATGCCGGCGGGGAGAGCGCCAAAATCAGGGGTGATGCGGGTGGAGGTGTCGGTGTCTTCCAGGCTTTGGGAGCCGCCGCCGCTGCCGTAAGGGTAGGGTAGCTGGCGGACGAGGCCGGAGATTGTCTGACCGGGGTAGTTGATGGGCACTAGCTTGACCGCCATGCCTTCGTTCAAGTCACCCATTTGCTCGGCGCTCAGTTCGGCTCTGAGCTCCAAGTCAGCGGGATCGGCGACGATGATGACGGCTTTATAGGCTTCGACTGCGCGGCCGGGCGTGATGGAGAGGGAGATGATTTCGCCGGAGATGGGGGCGAGAATGCGGGCTTCGGCGATTTGGGCCTCAAAGTCGCCGATCTGGAATTGGGCGACGACCACCTGCCGTTCCAGGTCAGGCTCGACGCCCCGCGCCAGGATGTCGAGATCGAGTTGGGCGAGGGCCACAGCCTGTTCGAGACTGGTATTGAGGTCGGGGTCTTGTAAAGGGTCGAGATCGAGTTGGGCCTGGGCCACTTCTTGTTGGGCGATGGCGAGATCGTTGCTGTGGGTGTTGATGGTTTGCAGCGCCAGATCGTAGTTTGCCTGCGCTTTTTGGTAATCGAGGGCGGCTTGCTGCAGTTGCGCTGCCTCGACACTGGCGCCAACATCGCCACGCCAGGCGATGGCATCGTAGGCGGCCTGGGCCTGGTCTCGACGTAGGCGAGCCTGTTCCTGCTCCGCTTCGGCCTTGGCTTTTTTGGGCGCGGGATCCTGCGCCCGCAGCCGCGCCAATTGCTGGTGTTTGATGCTAAGTTGGCTGCGAGCTTCGGCGCTGCCGGCGTCCAATTGCGCTTGGGCCAGTTCCAGTTTGAGTTGGGCACGGGCGAGGTCGTCGGTATGGCTTTGTTCTGCTTCGGCCAGTTGCGCTTGAGCTGTTTCCAAGTCAAGCTCGGCCTTGGCCAGCGCTCGCTCCAGCCCGCCGATCTCCAATTCCGCCAGCGCCTCCCCGCCCTGAACTGCATCCCCTTTAGCCACAAACACCGCCTGCACAAAACCATCGCTCTGAAAGAAAAGCCGTTCCTCCTGCACCGCCGCCACCCGCGCCGAAAACTCGACCTGCCGCCTCACCTCATCCCGCTGCACAATGTAGGTGGGGGCTTGGGGGATGATGGGGGTGGGGATGGGGGTGGAGGCGGCGTTCTGGGAGGTGGTGTTGCCGTTGCTGCAGGCGGAGAGCAGGAGGAATAAGACCAACCAAAGGTGCTTGCGATTCATGTGGGTGTTTAGCGAATTGGAGATGGATCGAATTGAGCAACGAAGAAGTCAGTCAGATATCTGTTTGCTATTGTAAGACATTATGTGCCGGTAAACGAAATCCCGATTTCCCAATCATTCATCCAACAATTTCAATATCTCGGAGTCACCGTCAATTTGCTCTCCCAAACTTACGATTTCGTTGTGATAGTTCACGATTCGTCCCCGCTCATCGGCTGTCACCCGCAAGTGGCCGATGTGCGTTCCTTTAGCGCCAGCTTGAAGAATGAGCGTTTCGCCAGTTTTGATGGGATCGAGAGTCGTTTTGCCCTCACGCGCCACGACGATGATACTGATGCTTTTGACTTCTTCAGCCAGTTTGATTGCTTCATCTTGACTCATGTACGCTAACAGGATGGTGATATGTGACTCTTCGCTGTCGAAGGCGTCACCTGCAACGACCAAAATGACATGTTCCTCTTTTTCCCTGACCAAATTGATGTAGCCGGCCCGCCGGGCCAGCCCCCCAAGCATGGGGCTGCTCGGTCAGGTTTTAGTCAAGCAACGAAATCACCTGGACAGCCATCAGGAAACAAGCACCTATTTGGTTCATTGTTGGAGCTCCGGTTCCACTTCCACTCGACAGGCTGCCATATGTTCTCTCAACGGTGCTTGAGATGGTCGCTCCAGGCAGGCCAGAAATACCTGCTGTTTTTGAAGAGCCTCGGCCACTGCTTGCTCTACTGCAGCGCCATCCAGAATCTGGTCAAAAGCTGCCGTTAACCAGGGGTTACTCCGCAATGAAGTAGTAGAAAAATGGTCTAGACTGTAAACATAAGCGTCGAATACATCTTTTTGTAATTCACTTCCTTGTGAGTTTATATCAGTCGGTATCATTCCCGTAGGAATTGCAGACAAAGATATCTGCTCCAACAGTGTTTGGCGAACCGGCATAGCTTGAACAGCGCCAGGTTGGTTACCCAGGAATTTAATCCATTCCCAACAAATTGAGGAGTGATCGGTCTGCGAAGAAATCATGTAGCCGATCAAGAATGGTGCAGATATTCCCTCCTGTTCCAATGGCAAAGGGGCAACCCCTACATTCATGCCCGTTAAATGTTTAATAGGGTGATCAAATGGTATATCTATCCACATAGCTGCTTGACTACTGGAAACCCATTGAATACGCGTAGATTTTGAAGTCCTGTTTTCAGGGCTTACGTAAACAGGAGGCATGACTTTGTAGGTCAATGATAGATCAGCATACCATCGAACAGCATCCTCAATTTTTTCAGGGTCTAATAAGGCTATACCAATAATATTTTCGACCTCACTAATAGGCGCAAACCCCCGCTTCTGTGTAATGAAATGACTAAAATCACTAATGCCGCTCATGGAAACGAAGCCATATATTTCATCCTCACCCTCACTGCCAGTCAAGCGCACCGCTTTTTCTGAAAAATCATCTACTGTCCAACCGAGCTGTGGATAGGGTTCCTTCGCTTCATCGAAAAGGGTTTTGTTGTAGAAAACGACAGGAAAACCGATATAGGCTGGAATCGCCCAAAGATCGTGTTCCCAGCGAGCTGACTCCAGAATACTGGAATGAAAATCATCAGGAAAATCCTGATCGGTGTCAATCATGGGTTGGAGGCTGAGGAGCAAATCACGCAATTGGGGAAATCGCAGCCTGCCATCTAGTGGGTAGTCGAAACAATCACAGGTGTCGCTGGGGTACTCAAAGCCTGTTGTATCAGCCAGACGAGATACCGATATTGATATTTCAGGATGAGTGGTGTTGAAGGTATCTGCCAACTGATAATAGGGTTCAGTTTGAAGAAAGGTACAGTAGTCTATGGTGACGGTGTTTTTTGGTGGTACTGAAACAGGGATTGGTGTTAAAGTGGCAGGCTTTTCGGAAGACGGTTCTCCAAACTCCATGCTTGATCGTTCAATAGCCTCAGCAATCGCGTTCCCTGATAGAGTTTCTTTCTGGATAAGGTCCAGCGCTTCTGCAAAGTGTTCTATTGCACCCAGGGGCAAATCTACTTTTTCTTCATTTAAAATATGACTTTGAGTTTTTATCCAGTTCTCATCCCTCATTAAATCATCGGGTTGTTGTGCCAGGGAACGACGCGAAAGCCATGTTTCAGTATCATTACTTATATTTTGTCGGCTCACAAATTCGAGCCAAAGCCAACTGGCTTCCGGTTGGGTTGTGCCTGCGCTCATCAGATAGGGAGTGTTGTACATCCATTCATCAGTTGCTATTCCTTGTGGTAGGGGAGCCACGCCTAGATCATACTGTTCTTGATAGATTCCAGACAATTCACCATAACTTAGATAATCGATCCACATAGCAGCTTTGCGTGCACGCACCAAATCCAAACGACTGGGATCAGTTTCATACTGAGCGGTGTTAGGGATAACTTGATTACTACGGACT
>PIVW01000077.1 GCA_003353825.1 Chloroflexota bacterium | reverse complement strand
GAGGACTTTTTTGTCATACGGATAAAAACATCACGTAATTCCAACGAAATGATTGTGAATGAAGAAGGGAAAAAAGTCGCTGTCAAATTGACAGATGTACTGATGCCCAATAGACACAGCGAGGTGCTTGAGAAAATCATTCTTGGCAACAAAGCTTACCAACAAGTCAAACGAATCACCGAATGGGGAACGTTGACTCTTGAAAACAAAGTTTATGCGGTGGTGCGTATTACTCTTTTGACACGCAAAGGCAAAGAGATTTTCCTGAAACCCATGTTGCTCATCACCAATTACACCATCGATAATGAGCAACAAGCGGTGGGTGTCTACCGCATTTATATGAAACGAGCAATAATCGAGGGTGTTTTCAAGTTCGTCAAAAACGCTCTTGGCTGGGAAGAGTTTCAAGTACGCGATTGGGAATCCATCAAGAATATCATCGCCTTGGCCTTCTTCATCGCTGGTTATTTCTATGAAATCGAGCCTGAGTTAGCGCTCAATCCAGTTATGCAATGGTTATGTGCGCTTGGCGGTGGTAAAGGGGGCATTTCAAGACACTATTTTCTTCAAGGTCTCAGGAACTTACTTATTCATCAACAAGTTGAATGGTTCCGTGAAAAAACACGACTGAGACCTTCCGACTGGGACGATGTTCTGGACTTTGCTTTATGAATCGAGTTTTCCAGAGTTTTCATTGCAATAGTAGTTCATGAATACAGCCCGTATCATCCCCGCACATGTCCTCTATCGGATTATGGCAGCCGCTGTACTCATGATCGGTATCGGCCTTGCTGCCGGTTACGGCTATATGTTGATCTTCCAACCAGATTCGGCAGATCAACTTACAGCCCTATTTGTCATTGGTATAACGATGATGGTTGGCGCGATCAGCCCGTTTGCTGGATTCTTACTCTGGTTGTTTCTGATCCCATTTGCGCTGTTTCTGCCCTTTGATATCCACATGCCCGCAGGGGTGCCCGATCTCAGTTTTACCCGTGTTGTAGGAGGGTTTCTCTCCCTCTACATACTGGCCCAAATAGCCCGAGGTCGGCGCCGGTTTCATACACTGACGCCCATCGAGGTTATCATCCCATTTTTTGTCATCGCCCTGCTCATGGCCGCTATACGTGCGGGGAATGGCTGGCTCTGGGGTACTCAAGCGGTATTCGACAGCTACATCATCCCCCTGCTTGTTTACTTCATTGCTCGTCAGGTGATCCAAAGTCCGCGAGAATTCAAGACGATGGGGTCGATGTTCATTATTATCGGTGTTCTCATTGCCGGTCTGGCCATCTTGGAACAAACGACGGGATTGCAGCTCTTTCGAGGGACCAGCACCAGCGCCTTTTATACAGATGATATTCGAAAAGTGGGCGGCCTGCTCGGTAACCCTGCCTATATCTCCTTGGCTATCGCCATTATCATCCCTCTGGCGCTTTCCGCCATCACAACATCCACTTCTATGCGAGAGCGACTTGGATTATGGATTGCCTTACTTATCCTGGGCGCTGGCATCATCTTCACTTATAATCGTTCGGGGTGGATTGGTGGGTTGGTGGCGGTAACCATTGTTGTTCTGTTGCAGCGGCGGATCGCGCGTTATGCCATCCCAGCGCTTTTTGTGGTAGGGGTTGGTCTGGCGCTGGCCTGGGGATCGTTGGAAGAGAGCGCCGCCGGACAACGTATAACCTCCGAGGAGCCCATCGACTATCGCCTGGAGGCCTTGCAATATGGGCTAGAGATCCACAAGGATGAGCCATTGTTGGGTATCGGTTGGGGTAGTTTTGGACGCATAGCCATTGGCTATGGTTTCCGTCCTGCCGGTAACGTGCATGTGTTGCCTAGTACTCACAATACCTATCTGAATTTACTTGTTTCTGGGGGGTATGTGCTCTTGGGGACGTTCCTGGCGCTGGGGGCAGCAGTCGGGTTTACCTTGTTGCGTACCGGATTTCGTTTTCGTGAGCAGGGGAGATCGGTGCCACTCTACCTGTTAGCCGCTTGGGCTAGTCTGCTCGCATACTACATCCCTTCGGCCGGCTTCGACAATAACTTTGCTCTTTATGCAAACATCATCTTTTGGGCTATCATCGGTGGGGTGCTTAGTGCTGCCTTTGCGGATCTATCACACGACGAACGTGAGACAGCACCGGCACTGCCGTTAGCTACCAAGGTATCTGAATCCTGATTTCATAAAAAGGTACGGCTCTTTCGAAATTTGCGTGGTTCCTACTAAAAAGGCGTGATTCGTTAGCACACGCACCACGCAATACGCAATACGCAACACGTCTGATTTTTATGGATATGTATACACATTTTCTCAGAGACATTGCCCTGCCCGTTGGTTCGCGGATGGTAGGTTATGGCGAGGTGATGCCCTATTTGCGCGCTATAGAGAAATCACAATGGTGGACGCCTGAGCAATTGCGTGAGTTACAAAACCACAAACTGCGCAAGCTCATTGCCCACGTTTATGAGTTCGTACCATTCTATCAGGATGTGATGAAGGAAAGGGGTCTGACGCCGGATGATTTCCAAACGACGGACGATCTTGTCAAATTACCCATTGTCGATAAATATGTTCTTACAAATAACTATCCGGACCGCATACGTGATCAGTCCATCCCTCAGTCCAGGTTGATCCATGCTGCATCAAGTGGTTCTACTGGAGAGCGCCTTCATTATTGGACTACTCGTGCGCAGAAGGCAAAAAAGTGGGCGGGTCTCTTCCGTTGGTGGGAGATGGTAGGTTTCGATTTTGGCAAACCCTATGCTACCTTCCGTCTCACCCCGAACCGTGGATTCATGGGCTGGCCCCTGGCTGAAAAGCTGGAATGGACTATGCTGCGACATGTCTGGCTCTCGGCAGAATCCATGACAGATGACATCTTGGAAGCTTATGTGCGCCAGATTGAGGCGGCAAAGCCGGTGATGCTACGCTCATATGCATCTACGGTGTACTACCTGGCTCGTCGTATGCTGGATAAAAACCTGAATGTGTATGTACCCTCGATACTGACGACCGGAGAAACACTGACCGATAACATGCGTGCGACCATTGCCGAAGCCTTTTCCCCCGCTGAGGTCTTCAACGAATACGGTGGCGATGGTATGCAAATCGCGGCCGAATGCCACTATCATGATGGCATGCACATCAATGCCGAGACCCTCTTGGTCGAAATTGTCAGGCATGGCCAACGTGTGCCGCAAGGTGAACTTGGAGAAGTGGTTCTCACCAACCTGGAGGCAACGGCCGTACCCTTTATCCGTTACAATATCAAAGATGTGGCCTCCCTAACAGATGTTCCATGCCGGTGTGGCCGCGGGCTGCCTCGCCTTGGACACTTGGAGGGGCGACTCACCGATATGTTCGTCACACCTGACGGCCATTGGTTGACCGTCCATCAGTTCTCCGGATTCTTCGAGCATATCAATGCGGTCAAGGCTTTCCAGGTCATCCAGAAAGAAGTTGATTTCATCCTCATCAAATTAGTGGTGGATGACAGTTTTAACGAAGCGGATCACCAGGCCATTGTCGAGCGATTTGAGAGCTATCTTGGCTCGAATAATCGTTTTGTTCTCGAATTTGTGGATGAAATCCCCACCACCCCATCGGGCAAACGACGCTTCTTTATCTCAGAGGTGATTCAGGGAACTGGCAACACGCTGGGGGTCAATAAACTGGTCGGGCCAGCGTGAACGGCCCCTTTGACAACCAGGGGATTGCCATAGTTGGACCCTTCCCCCCCAGGCCCGGGGGGGTGTCGGTACAATGCGAGAGCCTCGCACGCGAGTTGGTATCCGCAGGCGCGCAGGTAACGCGCATTAATTCAGATATCCCTATGCTGCGCCGACGCGGCAAAGGGGGGCGACTCCTCTTGCCTTTCGCTCAGATCCCGCAGGTGTTGCGAGTGCTACAGCGAACGCGCAGGCAGTGGCAGGTGATGCATGTGCATGCTGCATCCTGGTGGGGGTTTATGCCTGCCGTCGTTGGGCTTGTGGCCAGACGATGGCAAAAACGATTGGTGCTCACCTATCATGGTGGTGCGGCGGCAGACTTTATGCAGCGCTGGGCCTGGCTGGCTACACCGGTTCTCAAACGCTACGATGCCGTTCTAGCGCTCACTGCAACACAGGCCCATATTTTTGGTGGCTATGGGCTGGCCGTGGAGGTGGTTCCCAACATCGTGGCGGTCGAGGGCTTCATTTACCGTGAGCGCGCAGCCCTCGAACCCAACATCTTGTGGTTGCGACAACTCGAATCCCGCTACCGCCCCGCTGATGCTCTGGCCGTGCTGACGCTCGTGCAGCAAGTATACCCCGCGGCAACACTGACCATGGCAGGCGGAGGATCGTTAGCTGATGAGTTGCAGGCGCAGACTGAAGATCAACATTTGTCAGGTGTGACCTTTTTAGGGCATCTCGCGCCTGGTACCATTGCCGATACCTACAATGCGGCCGACATCTTTTTGAATACATCTGCCATCGATAACCTGCCACTCACCCTTATCGAAGCCGGCGCCAGTGGCCTGCCCATTGTCTCGACTGATGCCGGCGCCATTTCTGATCTGGTAACCCATGAAGAGAATGGATTGCTCTCGCCTGTGGCTGACGTCCACGGCCTGGCGGATGCAATTATTGCTCTACTTGAGAACTCCGCATTGGCGCAGCGGCTGTCGGTGGCGGCACACAATAACGCCCATCGCTACTCCTGGCAAGAGGTAGCGCCACAATTAGCACGTGCATATCATGCCGCTGGTTCCGATTGAGCGCGTTTGCCTGGCATGATTCGATAGGCTCTATGCACGACCGGCGACCAAAGCCCAACTACGCACCACACACCACACACCACGCACCACGCACCACGTCCATAATGCTCCCAAGGAAAACCATGTCATCATTCTCAGACACCGACCACGTAGAGACCGGCGATAACTGCATTATTCAACCCTTTGCTTTTGTGGGGTTTAACTATACAGAGAACTGCCAACCCGCGCGCCTGGGTAACGATTGCACTGTACGTACACACACCATCATTTATGGTGATGTCACGATCGGCCATGGTTTTCGCAGCGGCCACCATGTCTTGATACGTGAACATAGTAGGTTTGGGGATTTTGTACTGGTGGGGACCGGATCCGTGATCGATGGTCACGTCAGTGTCGGAGATTACGTCAGCATTCAGAGCAGAGTCTATATCCCCACCCATACCAGCATTGGCAGCTACGTCTTTATAGGGCCCTGCGCGGTGTTGACCAACGATAAATACCCCTTACGCCAACGTGAATCTTACCAGCCGTTGGGCCCCACCCTCGCAGATCATGTCACAATCGGTGCGAACGCTACACTCTTGCCCGGAGTGGCCATCGCAGAAGGCGCTGTGGTAGCGGCGGGCAGTGTTGTTGTCGGCGATGTCCCTGCCTGGAGTCTTGCCAAGGGTGTTCCGGCGCGCATCTACCCTCTACCTGATGAACTCTGCCAACCAAATATCCCCAATTTCGGAGCGGCTTAGGTATGGACCGTGACAATGTTTGTCGCCCAACCGGCACACATACATGTGGTGTGACCTGATAGTTTGCAACTTTGTCATGCTTCTGAGCCTGGGTATTCACGAGGTTTTCATCTGCATATGCTAGATTAGCAGTGACTCTGTAATGAACCAATCGTCGTGCTTCAGCCTGTCTGCATGTCGTCGCTGAACATCGGCTGCAGGATCATCAGGTCTGACATAGTTGACCGGTGACATAAAAACAGGCAAAATACGAATTCGTGTCCCTGTCTACGGACGTTACAACGCTGGCTATGGCGACTGATGTCGATACGGCCGAGTTCTGGTCACGGATACAATTCTCGTCACGTATCTCTCCGCATTCGAGGCGTCTTATGCCCAATTCGTTGCGTGCCGCCGTGATCGGTGTGGGATCTATGGGTGCAAACCATGCACGTGTGTTTGCACGTATGCCCACTACGACCCTGGTTGCTATCGCCGATATCGATCCCCATCTGCGTGAACGCGTTTCGCGCACCTATAAAGCGAACGCATACAGCGATTATCGTGAGATGATCGCGCAAGAAAAGCTTGACGTTGTCAGCGTTGCGCTACCCACTCATTTACATAATCAGGCAGCTCACGATACCATGGCTGCCGGAATTCATACCTTTGTCGAGAAACCTCTGGCTGAATCGGTGGCCAGTGGCCGCTCCATGATCGATGCCGCCGAACAGTATGATGTGGTCTTGGGGGTCGGACATATCGAACGGTACAATCCTGCAGTGATCGCGCTTAAACAACGGCTAGATAGTGGCCAACTGGGGCGCATTTACCAGATACATGCCCGGCGTATCGGCCCATTTCCACCCCGCATCCAAGACGTTGGTGTAGTATTTGATCTGGCTACTCACGAACTCAACATCATGGAATATCTAACCGGATCAGGGATTCGCAGCATTTCAGCGGAAGTGAAACGAACATTGCAGAACGAGCATGAAGATCTGGTTTCAGGTATTCTGCGTTTTGACGACGACATCGTCGGTGTGCTCGATATCAATTGGTTGACTCCTACCAAGATCCGCCAGCTTTCAATTCTGGGTGAACGAGGGATGTTCCTGATCAATTACCTTACCCAGGAGTTGTGGTTCTATGAGAATCGGTCGGCGCAAGATAGATGGGAGGGACTGGCGACAGTCAGCGTGAGCGAGGGTAGCGTTACTAAGTACGAACTCGAGCGCGTCGAACCCTTGCGTGCCGAGTTAGAGGCCTTCGTCGATGCCGCACTCAATGGTTACAATGGCCTGGTCGATGGAGAAGAGGGCGTGCGGGCTGTGTATCTTGCGGAACAACTTCTGCGGGCAAGTAGCGAGAGACGCGTGATCTCCCTGCCGCCGTATGTCCCCATCCCCTCATTACAGAAAGATTCGGTAGGTTATGGAACTGCAAGGTAGATCTGTACTGGTGACCGGTGGCGCCGGTTTTATCGGCAGCCATCTGCTAGATCGCCTTATCCAGGAGCAGCCAGACAATCTAGTAGTGGTGGACAACCTCTGGTTAGGCAAACTGTCGAATCTTGACTCAGCCTATCAAGCTTATCCCGCCCTGCGATTCTACGAAGAAGACACTGCCAGTACACGTGCGATGAGTCATATCATGCGCCGGGAAAGTATCGAAGTCGTCTTTGATCTGGCTACCATTCCCTTGCCTGCATCATTGAAACGACCCAAGTGGAGTGCCCGCCAGATCTACGATATGGCACTCATCATCTGCGAATTGGGCCGGCGAGGTCTCTATCGCACGCTCATTCATTGTTCCAGCTCAGAGGCTTACGGCACATCTGCCTATGCCCCGATGGATGAAGCCCACCCCTTATTAGCCCGTACACCTTATGCTGCTGCCAAAGCCGCTGCCGATCTTCTGGTTCAGAGCTACCAACACACCTTTGCACTCGACGCCACCATTGTTCGCCCCTTCAACAATTACGGCCCCCGCCAGAATGATCAGAACTACGCCGGTATCATTCCGATTGTGGTGCGGCGAGTTTTGGCCGGTCAAGCGCCTGTCATATACGGTGATGGCGAGCAGACCCGTGATTACAGTTATGTAACCGATGTTGTCGATGGCATGGTACGTGTCGCCACTACAGACGCAGCACATGGCATGGTTGTCAACATCGCCAGCGGCGAAGAAGTGTCTATTAATCGGCTCGTGATAGGTATCGCTACTGCTATGCAGTATGATGGGCCAATCTATTATAAGCCGGATCGTCCCGGTGACGTCCGCCGTCATGTTGCCGGGATCGAGCGAGCACGCGCACTGGTTGCATACAGACCTGTGACATCACTAGAGGAAGGTTTGCAAGCCACCATTGATTGGTACACCGACAACGCCTAAGATATCTGTAGGTATGTCTGTTTTAGCGTACACGGAAGGGTTCAAGTAGACAGGTCTCAACAGGTGGAGGCGAACCTTTGCGGTCACCCAGCAGGCAGACGCAAGGCCATGTCCCACCTCCTAATTATTGAGATGATAAGTAGATAACGCAATATCTAATCATGACCCGACTTCTCATCGTTCTCGGCGCTGGCGGCCACACCAAACAGATGCTGCGCTTGGTAGATCTGCTCGGTGATGAGTATGACTATCAATACGTTGTTGCCGATTATGATGAGGTCTCGGAACATAAGATTCGAATTTCGGGCCCGGTTTATCGAATCGTGCAACCGCGCGAAAAACGACAAGGTCAAACCGAAAACTCAGCAGCTGTGCTACGCAAAATGCCGGCGGCACTGAAACAGGCCAGACGCATCTTGCAGCAAGCACATCCTGATGCTGTCATCGGCGCTGGACCCAGCCTACAAATTCCCATTGCCATTGCTGCGCGCTTGCAACGGATACCCCTCATTTTTATCGAGACCGCTTCGAAGGTGGAGACCATGACCTTTACCGGGCGTCTGATCTACAAGACTCGTCTGGCAGATCGCTTCTATGTGCAGTGGGAGCATCATCTAAAACAATACCCACAAGCACGCTATGCCGGTCGTTTACTATGATGGCCGATCTCAGAATCGACAAAACCTATCTGGAATCAATCTGCTGTCCGGTGTGCGGTACGGCATTGGGGGAGCCGCCCGACGATTTTTTTTTATGTGCTAACTCCGCCTGTGCAACACGTTTTCCCATTGTCGATGGCATCCCTATCTTGATCAACGAAGCGAATAGTCTCTTCAGCATCCAGGATTTTGAACAACATCAAGATACCTTTTTGAGCACTCAAGACAGTGTCTTGCGCACTTTGCGCAAGGCGCTGCTTCCTAGCATTAGTGCCAACATCGATTCAGATTTGCACTATCATAGCTTCACAGAACTCGTGTTCCAAAAACGTGAGCGGCCAAATGTTCTGGTTATTGGTGGTGGCATCGTAGGGCAAGGCATGGAGGGTGTCTACCGCTCACCCATCCATTTTATGGAAACGGATATTTCCCTAGGGCCGCGTACGAACATGATCTGCGATGCCCATGACCTTCCTTTCCTGGATGGCACCTTTGATGGCGTCATCGCTCAAGCGGTACTCGAACATGTCGTCGACCCCTATCGTTGTGCCGAGGAGATCTACCGCGTGTTATCTCCACAGGGAATCGTCTATGCTGAGACACCTTTTATGCAACAGGTTCACGGCGGACGTTATGATTTCACACGCTTTACGCATATCGGGCACCGCCGCTTGTTCCGCCGTTTTGATGAAATCGACAGTGGTGTAATCTGTGGGCCGGGCATGGCTCTGGCCTGGTCTTACCGCTATTTTTTACTAAGTTTCGTGCACTCTCGCATAGCAATACGGCTTGTAGATGCCTTCGCCCATTTCACCTCTTTCTGGCTGAAATACTTTGATCGTTATCTCGCCAAGAAACCAGGCGCACTCGATGCAGCTTCCGGCTACTATTTTTTGGGTCGCAAGAACGATCACATCCTTACGGATCAAGATATTCTCGCATTCTATCGGGGACAGATGTAGGACAATCCAGCATGATTTTTTGCACCGTTGGTACCACAGAGTTCGATCCTTTGATACAAGCGGTGGATGCATTGGCCGCGGAATGGGACGAACCTGTGATTTTCCAAATCGGTCAAGGCCATTACAAGCCCAAACATGGCGAGTGGTTTCGGCTAAAGCCATCAGTGAGCGAGTTGTTGGAACAAGCCAGTTTGGTGATCGCCCATGGCGGATTCGGTACAACCATCGAAGCACTAACGGTGGGAACGATTCTGGTCGGTGTTCCTAATCCGGATCGTTACGACCGTCATCAAGAGGAGATCCTGAGGCGTTTCGCTGCGGACGGCTACCTGGTCGCCTGTTTTGACCTGACTGACCTGGCGAGCGCGATATCGCATGCACGTACAGCTAAACTAAAGCGTTACCATGCGCCCGAGACCACCTTACATCTTGAGATCAAACGGTTTCTCGATTCGATATAAAGTAGTTTATGGTAGTACCAGATTAGAAGTGGGGTGACGGACGAGATGAACACCAAGAGAAGTGACTTTTGGTGATTCTAGCTGTCCCAATGTTTCACGATCTTTGATTTCTGCATTTGCGCTATGGTATCATGGGCAACCTATGCCCTTATTCTGCAGATGAAATCAACAGATCGCGATCTTAGGGTTCAATTTTGCATTCATTTTACACATTACTTTGCAGCATTCAGTTCTGATTCCTAAGGTGTATATTCTGTCATCTTGAATACACGTCCTTTTCATGCTGTTTTCACCTCTCTCGCATATAATACAAGCATCTGGCTCAAGCCTGAACACAATTGGCGGCACGTCTGCTAAGGCATGTTAGCTTTATTTGTACATCCGGGCTATCTGATGCGAACTGCAATCAAGCTCTGATAAGCGCATAGATGAGCCGAATTAACTTTTGGAGGTACTACGTACTATGAGTAAGAAGGGCATCCTTCTACTCGCTACCATGTTTGTGGTAGTGATCGTTTTTGCAACGCAGGCGGTACTCGCCACCACCCAGAATGTCGATAGCAATGCAGTCGATTATCAAGAAGGAGCGGTCGCTGTTTCCACAGCGGTCGCTGTTTCTACACCAGGCGCAGATGAAATCGCCCCAGACAGTGTGGATGTTGCAGCCCCACCTGCTAAATACCAGGGCTTTTATATCGAAAATGGCGTATTCAAGACACCCTTGGATCCGAAAGAGTATTCAGCCGTCGGTTCCTTCCGATTTTGGGCCTGGACCGAACTGGAGGTAAGCCGCAATAACTACAGCTGGGAGAGACTGGACTCCTGGGTACAAGATCAACTGGATGCTGGGTATGAGTCCGTTGGCTTTGCTATATACACGTATGCGGGCCGGCAAACGGCGTGCCCATATCATGGTTGGGAGATCACACCGGGATATGTCCTCGTTGGCCCAGACGGCGAATATGGAACGGAAGATGACGCACGTATATTGATGCCTGAACCTGATCACCGAGCTTGTGAAGGTGATACAGATGATAGCTGGTATGTCGTCGATTATATGAACGTTTACTATCGAAACATGTACTCCAATTTCATTCATGCCTTGGCAGATCATTTATTAAATAGCGCCTACAGTGACAGCATCGCCTGGGTGGCCACCGGTATCGGACAGGATGGAGAAAACCGGGCGGCGGACAATCGCGATGGTGTAGGCTACGATGAAAATTACCTCTTCAGTGGTTCTGGCGCTGGTTGGGATCTCTACGGAGATTGGGAAAGCTATGTAAAGTGGGCAATCGACGAACATGTCGACGCCTTCTACTCAGGTGGTGGTTTTCCTAAGAAATTCCCCGTCATTACACAGAATGCTACCCATCCCGCCATCAATGGCGGTACTCTGATTCGGCGCTCAGTGGCAGACTATGCTTCTTCTCGCCGCATAGGGTTATCTGTCAATGGCATGCGTCCTGACTACAACACTGTCGAGAAGTGCGATCACCCAGATCCGGCTACATGGTGTACGGGCATGTATGATCAAGCCCGCCAATTCAACGACAACGTGCCAATCTCGTTCGAAAGTTATAGTTACATGATGCGCACGTCCAATGAGTTCTATTGGTCAATTGCTCGTTCTCTCGACTTTCCAGGCGATTATTTTCGACTCTCAAGCTTTTGGGATAGCCAGAACAACCCGGACAACCGCACAATTGCCCAGTGGGGCGCCAAATATATGGGAAGCGGTTTCCGCCCTGGCGAAGAAGAGCCTGCCAGTATCTGGTCCATGATGCGTGAACATCGCAACCCCTGCTTCTTTTTCGGCAACGGTAATATCGTAGCGTGTGATGACTGGCCCACCAACGGCAACTACGAGTTCTATCTCACACAGGTACATTCTGCAGCAGCGGGCGGCCTTACCATTCCGGTGACCGATGATCCCCGAATCAACAACAGCGGCTGGTCGGGCGTGATGGATAAATCCTGGCATTATAATCCATCTCCCTATTCCCAGATTGTTTCTGATGCGGGATTATGGCATATTACCAATGAGACGGGGCCCCAAACCGCGGTAGATCCCGGTTGGGTCACTCGCATGAGCGATCAAGTTCATCAACAGGATAAATTCATCTTCGATGCTGATGACCGCTATTTTTCTCGTAGTGGCGCCCCTGCCGAGAGTACCTTCAAGGTCATCATTACCATTACCTATCTGGATATAGGTACCGATCGCTGGCATCTGGTTGCTGATAGGGTGGGGGGACCATACGAACCGGTTGAGGTTCATTCGATCAATGATTGGACTGTGGCAGCAGGTATGGCGCTTTCAGGCGGCGCACCCGGCACCGGTAAGTTGCCTCCTAATACCCTCGAAGTTCAAAAAACCAACAGCAACAAGTGGAAAGTAGCTACCTTTCTTATCGATGATGCGAATTTCGACAACCTTCTCCTGGGCGGTAAAGCAGATCTCTACATCGATAGCCGCAGTGCTGGGGGTGTGCGCGATGGTGATGAGTATATTCACTTAGTCGATGTGCAAAAGGTTGACGAGATCATTGAAGTGACGCCTACACCAACCTTTACGCCTACGCCTACTACCACACCAACCCCTACAGTTACACCGACACCCACCATGACCCCCACCGCCACCCCCACGGTCGGCAACATCGGCGGCGTCGTGTTCATCGATGTCAATAATAATGGCCAGTTCGATGAGGGAGATGTGGGGCTTGCCGAGTCAATACTGGTGCTGAGTGGCCCAGGCAGCTATGAGACTGTTTCTGACAATGATGGCAACTATGATTTTACAGATCTTGCCCCTGGCGACTACATGCTGACAGTAACGACCCCGCCAGGTTATAACGATGTCACACCTAGCTCGATTTTCGTGCCAGTTGAAGCCAACACCACGCGCAATATTAATTTCAGGCACGATCCACTCCCTACACCTACACCTACACCCACACCCACATCCACACCTACGCCTACACCTACACCTACACTCACACCTACACCCCCAATCGTAAACCTGTATCTGCCATTGATGCAGGTTCCAACTTCCAACTAAGTGAAGGCTTCTGGCCTTGCCTGACAACGTATCAGGCAAGGCCTAATCATCTATGAATGGCGCAGGCGTACGGATTTCTAATTCCGCCAAACATATTGGTCTCGTACTGTTTGTGCTGCTTATCCTCGGCCTGATCGGTTCAGGTATACTCGATTCGCGAGCCAGTACGCCCTTAGTTACTGCGACACCTGGCGCCACACCCGCTTTCTGTCAGGGTGTTTACCGTGACGATACCAGCACTGGTAACAACGATATCGAGACCTATCCCTGTCGACCCGATTGGCCTGAAACTGGACCGGAGCACAGCTATCGATTAGATACCAGAGCCAGCCAGGCACTCACGCTTACACTCAGCCATGCCCCCGATCTTGATCTTGATTTAGATATTTTCCTTCTCGAAAATGGTGAACTGGATCAATGCCATGCAGCCGATGCTACGCTACATATCGATGTGTTACCGCCGGGGGAACACTTGATCGTTGTCGATGGATTTTCTGGTAGCATGGGTCCTTATGTCCTGAATGTCGACTGTATCGAACCACCGCTGGCAACTCCAACCCCGACTGATACACCGTTTCCTACCAGCACTGCTACCACAACCGTGCAGCCAACGCCAACACCGACGCCGACAGCTACGGCAACTCGATCCAAGCTAACCTACCAAAGTTATCTGCCAGCACAGAGACAAGGTTATCCCCGACCCACACCTCAACCTACGACCCTGATACTACAAACAGGTCTTGATAATTACGATGGCATCGACGATAGTTATGTTGATGCCTGGGATATTTCGGCAAATTATGCTAAATTAGACCGGTTAGCTTTACGCCAGCCTGACATAATGGCTCCGGTCATTCGAGTTCAACTTGATCAAATCCCGGCCGATGCCCACATCGTCGATGCTACACTTAGTCTTTGGACGCTTTCACGAACCAATGACAATCCCGCGACAGTTGGCGCATACCGTCTAAACCGTCTCTGGGATGTCACCGAGGTAACTTGGCAACGGCCACTCCCCGAACTACTATGGTTCAGCGCCGGGGCTAACGGCACACCGCAAGATCGTGAAGTTGCCCCCGACGATACACAGCAAGTTTCCGGCATCCAAAACTGGTACCATTGGCATATCACCAATTCGGTCCGGACATGGATTGCCAAGCCCGAACAGAATTACGGTCTTGTGCTGAAGGCATTTGATGATCCCCGCGTCTATTATGCTTTCGCCTCGGCAGAATATAATAATCCGGGCGCACGTCCCAAACTTACAATCACTTACTGGACTCCACCCACCTCCCTCTTGGGCTCCAACTGACCGTCTACACAAGCGGGAGTACAGTGCACACGACAAGGAACGACGCAGACATGATCACGAGTAAGCCACAAATCGTTGGTTCTGCCCTTCGTCCTACGGTTGCCACCCAAGTACAAATGCCAAAAACACAAGTACTGGTGCCGCCGGCCAAGACAGCGACTCTATACAGGGTGTCAAAGCGTAGCTTTGATCTGATTGTTGCATGTATGTTGCTTGTTTTATTATCTCCTTTGTACCTGCTTATATTCCTTGCTATCAAACTCGACGACAGGGGACCGGTGCTGATTGTGCAGAATCGGGGGGGGCTAGGGGGAAAGGTCTACAATTTTTATAAGTTCCGCTCAATGACCGTCGGCGTCAATCACATGGATGAGCACCGTGCTTTTGCCCAGCAGGTCATTCGTGGGGAGATCACCAAAGGGCCGCAGAGCAATGGTGGTTTGCTTAAGCCTACCGGTGATGGACGCGCCATCACTCGTGTAGGGAGAGTCTTGCGCAGAACCAGCCTCGATGAACTACCCCAGATATTCAACGTAATTATCGGCAACATGAGTCTGGTAGGCCCTCGACCCTCGATGGATTATGAGGTCGAAGCCTATTATGACTGGTATTTACCACGTCTTTCTGTGTTACCCGGCATTACTGGTTTGGCTCAAATCAATGGTCGCAGTAGCATCCCCTTCCCCGAGATAGTGAGCTGGGATCTGCAATACATCGAGAAACGCTCCTTTGCCTACGACCTCAGAATTCTGTACAAAACCCTGCCGGTCGTGGCTTCGATGAGCGACACGGGGTGATGGGACAGAGGATCGGATTCGTGCTGTGTACGCCGGGAGGGGCAGGAGCGGAAGTAAGACAGTTTTTGGGGGCGCATTGGCTGAGAGCTTAGCATCCAGGTTGGGATCCGAGAATAGCTATGACGTTAGAACAGGCTGATCTAAGATATTTCGCACGAGGCAAAGAAGAGAATCCCCGGTTTTGGTCGAGATTTGGTGGCCAGCCCACGATGGCAGGGTCCAGCGTACTCGATGTGGGTTGCGGGCACGGCAGTCTCTGCATTTATACAGCCCAAGCAGGAGCTGCAAAAGTTGTTGGATTAGATCTGAATGGTCCGCTCATTGAATTTGCCAACACCAATCTGACCCTGAACTACCCTCAGCACCAAGAGATCGTTTCCTTTCATCACATGGATCTGAAGGAGTATCCTGACGAGACTTTCGATATCTTGGTTTCAAAGGATACCTTTGAACATATTATCGATCTGCCTGGCATGCTGGCAGAGATGAAGCGACGCCTCAAACCAGGAGGACGGATTTACGCTGGTTTCGGCCCTCTTTATAATAGTCCTTATGGTGACCATGGCACAGCTAAGAGTCGCATCCCCTGGGCACATCTTGTCATGGGAGATGATGAACTCGTTCGCCGTGTCGACACCCGTTGGACGAAAAAGGTGAGTTCTATCCATGACCTTGGGCTCAACCGCCTTGCTTACAGCGATTATGTGCGCATTCTGAACGAGTCAGAATTGAAGATCGTTTATTTTCAAACCAATTGCAGTGACAAGTACTCTTCGAAAGTACTATCACTGCTGCGCAAGATCCCCGGTTTCGAAGAGTATTTCACGCATAATATCTACTGCATCCTCGAGAAGGTATCCACGTAACGGACAGTCGAGGTTTTATGCCGGAACATCATGGTTGCCATGTTACAATAACAGATCTGGGAGATCGGCGAGAAGTTCAGATCGATGGCCCTCATATGGATAAGGGCTTGCAAAGACAGTCCTCGCTATTTGAGGTGCGCTACAGTCAGGCACTTCTGGAAACAATCGTATCTTTGAAGGGGTGCACCTACCTCAGGGATGAGATAAGCAGGGATATCGATCCTAACTATGTACAGGCGCCTCTGAACAACACCATTACGCCTGTCACAACGCTAGATGGGAAGATCGTCCTCGATTTTGGAGCAGGTGGAGGCGCCTCAGCCATCAACCTGTGTCGTCTAGTACCTCACCACATTGATTCTGATGGATGAAGCACATATGTCAATTATCATTTGGAAGATATTAAGGATTTGGATACAAACGTTTAAGTTTATTGCGGGCATGAGGAATCGTGAA
>PIVW01000522.1 GCA_003353825.1 Chloroflexota bacterium | reverse complement strand
GGTAATGCTGTGGGTGCGTTTGAGCAAGCGCGGACCGGCGTTGAAGGGCACGGATTGAGTGTTGGGATAGAAGGTGTAACTGGTGCGGCCAGCGGCTATCTGTGGGCGTTCCTCGGCGAAGCGGGCGGTGCCGCGGCCATCTACCGGTAACACGTTGTACTTGCCCGCCTCTACGTACCATTGGCCGATTAGTTCGATCAGCTTGGCCCGATACGAAGCCTCTTCCGCTGTCTCCTCTACCAGGCCCAAGGCCTCGCCCACCCGTTCCAGGTTGCTTAAGCGGCGCGGCGCCAGATTGTGATTCTCGGCAAAATCCTCTTCCACATGGTAGAGTTCCCAGTGATTGGCGTCCAGTTCGGTGAGTACATCGGCTGGGATGGGTTCGCCGAAGAACTTGCCCGATTCCGTAAATGACGGGCCGGGCCAGGGGCAGACTGCGCGCCAGCCGTCGTGATAGATGGATCGATGCCCCATCATCTCGAAATATTGCGTGCGCCGCTTGCTCGAAGCCTGAGAATCAACAAAGCTGTCGGCAAAGCTAACCCCCTCGATAGGCGACTGTGAAACACCTTTGACGCTGGTCGGCGGTTCGATTCCCAACACGTCCAACACAGTTGGTACCATGTCGATGGCGTGCGTGTATTGGGTGCGTACCTCACCCTTCGCGCCGACACCGTTCGGGTAGTGCACTATGAATGGGTCACTGATACCACCCCGGTAGGTTTCTCGTTTCCAGCGACGGAAGGGTGTATTGCCTGCCCAAGTCCAACCCCAGGCATAGTGATTGAAGTTATTTGGTCCGCCCAGATCGTCGATAGCGGCCAGATTAGCCTCAAGTGATTCGGGCACGTTGTTGAAGAAGAGGTTTTCATTGACCGAACCATTCGGCCCGCCCTCAGAACTAGCGCCGTTGTCAGAAAGGACCATAATCAACGTGTTATCGAACTCGCCGATCTCCCTTAAAAAGTCGAGTAATCTCCCGATATGGTGATCGGTATGGGTGAGGAATCCAGCGAAGACCTCCATCATGCGCGCATACAGTTCCTGTTCTTCTGGCGAGCACTCGGCCCATGGTTTCACGTCGGGATCGTGGCGGGATAGTTCAGCGTCTGTCGGAATAATACCCATCTCTTTTTGCCGCGCGAAAGTCTGTTCGCGGTAGACCTCCCATCCCTCATCGAACTTGCCTTTGTAAGCGTCCGACCATTCTTTAGGGACATGATGCGGAGCGTGCATTGCCCCCGTACAGAAATACATGAAGAATGGCTTGTTGGGAGCTACCTGCTTGCTGTCGGCAACGAAGCTGATGGCTTTGTCTACCAGATCCTCGCTGACATGATAACCTTGTTCGGGCGTTTTGGGTGGTTCTACCTGGTGGTTGTCGTAGACCAGTTCGGGGTAATACTGATGGGTTTCGCCACCGAGGAACCCGTAGTAGCGTTCAAATCCTCGGCCCAATGGCCAGCGGTCATAGGGCCCGGCAGCCGAAATCTGGTCAGCGGGTGTCAGGTGCCACTTACCTATAGCATAGGTGTTGTAACCGTGCTGCAAAAGCATCTCCGACAAGAAACCGTTTTCGAAAGGGATGTTGCCATTGGCTCCGGGATAGCCGGTGGAAGCCTCGGTTATGCAGGCCATGCCGTTACTGTGGTGATTGCGTCCAGTAAGAATGCAGGTGCGCGTGGGCGAACAAAGGGCTGTGGTATGCATGTTGTTGTAACGCAATCCGTTGTCAGCCAAACTGTCCAGGTTCGGTGTTTCTATCGGTGAGCCATAGCAGCCAAGTTGGCCGAAGCCCGTGTCGTCCAAAATGATATACAGCACGTTAGGAGCACCTTCTTGTGCGCGTAGCGGCTGCGGCCATGCAGGTTCAGATCGGTCAAATGTGCGTCCGATGATGCCGTTGAATGTGGTTCCTGGCTTGTACTCGACCAATTTCGACATTATGAGACTCCTTGATTTTGAGAGTGCAGAGACTTTATCTTTGACATGATTTTCAACATTCACTTGTTTGAAGTATAGCAGGATGTTGGCAATCTTACTGTAGTCAAATCCCTTACTGAATAAAGTAAACACCAACTGATCTGCTGGAACAGTGATGTAGATCGTTGTCCTGCGCCGGAACGCACGAATTCGATAGACTCAGGCGTTCTAAACCACTGCAATAGGGGTGCTTGCTAATCTAAATCGACTCATTTACAGTTCGTAGTCCAACACACCATACGCATTGTTATAAGGAGCCGTTATGTCACACACACTCGAGATATGAGAGCACTCGCCGGTAGAAATGAGTTTGTGGGCGGGTTCGGTTCGGTGCACGCTGCAAATATCACGCCAGATGAGGCAACGGGAATTGGCGCCTGGACTGATGCCGAGATCGCCGACTCAATTCGTTTCGGCACGCGGCCCGCCTCTTCCCATGATGCACAAGGCCTGGATGATGGTACGTCACTCTTTATCATGCCGAAATACGCGGGTATGTCTGATAGGGATGTGGCGGATCTTGTGGCATTCTTACGGACGCTGGAACCTGTCTCTAATGATGTACCGACGCGCTCTGTCAATTTCCCCATCCAACCCTTTACCCCCGCCGAAACCCCACCTGCCGAGGCTCCGACCGAAGCGGTCGCCCGCGGCCAGTACATTGCCAGCATTGTAGGCTGCGGGAACTGTCATACACCCTCGTTGTCAGACGGAAGTAAAGATAACTCACTGTTCCTCGCCGGGGCGCCGTTCAGGGGTGGTGTCGCACTACGAATCTGCGGTCGGAGCGTCTTCCAGAAGTTCGTGAATCACAGGATAAACTAGCTCTACCTGGTTGTCGATACGGGTGGGCGTGATCAGGTCATGGGGTAATCCCAGGCCTTGCTCAAATTCATAGGTTGTCAGCAACTCGGCGCCATGAGCTTCCCACAGGTCGAAAAATTCTGCGATGATGGGATTACTCACCGAATCATCGGCGGCATTATAAATCACGACGATATCAGAAGATGCCGGCTTAATGTGCCTGACATCTTCTTCAGCGGCATAGCCAAGCCGTAACACTTCGGCCAGCGATTTCAGTGAATAACGGGGGTAGGAGTAGGGAGCGGTGAAAGGGTTATCGGCCTTTGTCACCGGGTCCCACCACATATAATAGCCGCTGGGCACAAGGTCCGCGAGATGTGCAAAAGGCCGGTTGAGCAGGGGGGGGATGAAACCGATGCCCAGGAAGGGCGCGATAGGGACGGCGACATCGACATCCTCCCGATATTGCGCCAGCCAGGAAGCGACCGTGCCGCCGCCCGATAGACCGGCCATGGTCACGTGCTCGCCCAGGCCCTGAGCGATATCAGCGGATTCCGTGCCATAGGCGACGAGTTCTTCTGCAGTGAGCTCTCGCAGTTCGTTGTCAATGCGTTCTTGCAACCCATGGTGTGGTTGGCGGGGAATGTAAACGTTGTAGCCTTTGTCGAAGAACTCCTGACCGAGTTGGTGAAACTGTTCGGGACAACTGGTATAACCGTGCATGAAAACGACGGTTCTTTCGGTGCGATCACCATGGGTTATCAGAGTTGTGCGGCACTCCGGGAGAACATCGCCCCGGGCATCCTCCTGCTCTTGGATTTGCTCGATTCGAGCGACAGCTTCCTGGTACCCTGCAGCGGGATCGGACTCAGGGGCTTGTATCGAAAAGGGCATGAACCAGACAAACGTGAAAACGGTAACCAAAACGCCAAGAATGGCAATGATGATGGCCCAAATCGGATGCCTTCGAAACCAGGAGCGCTGTGATTTTTTTTTCATTTCGTCAGTTCTTCGTGGCAGGCCGGAGTCATCTACTGCCGGTGCTGTGATAATTGCCGTTCGAACCAA
>PIVW01001206.1 GCA_003353825.1 Chloroflexota bacterium | reverse complement strand
TCTTTGCCTATGATCGCGCCAATCCGCAACTTGCAGCGCGTTACGATCCGTTGTCACCGGCTTTTTTGTCTTTGATCTTACAGATCGTCCAGGAAACCGAGGCGCACAATGTTCCTCTTACCGTCTGCGGTGAAATTGCCGGCATGCCAATAGAATCGCTCGCTATTATGGCGCTGGGCGTAAAATCGGTATCAATGGTTCCGGCGGCAATCGGGCCCGTCAAAACCATGCTGAGATCGGCCGATCTGGGAGCGGCCAGAAAGGCCATTATACCACTACTTAGCAAGCCGGATCATTCTATCCGCCCTGAAATTGAGAATTTCGCACAGTCCAACAACATCCGGCTGCACGGATAATACCTGCATACCTGCCGGTATGGGCAATGCCTGCCGGCATGGGCATCTGTTTTGCATAGCGGTGTACAGCGTTGAGCCTACAACGGTCTTCCTCCAGCCTAAGAGCAAAAGGCATACCTGCCGGTATGGGCATCTGTTTTGCAGAGTGGTGAATAGCGCTGAGCCTTCAACGGTCTTCCTCCAGCCTAAGAGACAAAGGCTAGAGGTGTCCTCATACACCGAAGACGCGTAGCGTCTGAGGCAAGGCCAACGGCCGCCGGGCGATAGCCCGCCCTCGCGGAGGCGTTTTTGCGTTAGCAAAAACTGCCGTGAGCGCAAATACCTGCCGGTATGGGCATCTGTTTTGCAGACCGGTGAACAGTGTTGAACCTTCAGCGGTCTTCCTCCAGCTTGAGCATCAAAGGCGAGGGCATATCAGCAATGTGACAGGCGATGCCGCGGGAGTTATTCTATAGCTATTGATCGACAATCACTCAATCAATCCGCCGGCCAGCAATATCGTACCTTTAGCCTGTTGAGGTTCTTCCAAGGCAAATGCTCGCCATGTTGAAGCATGCCTACGACTATGCCAGGCGCCACACCCT
>PIVW01001205.1 GCA_003353825.1 Chloroflexota bacterium | reverse complement strand
TACGATTCTTGACCGAACGCACTCCGCCCAAGATCAACTTATTCACCTCTTTGATCACATGAAAGATACACAACTGATGCTCCAGATCGACCCAGTAGCTTTGCAGAGAGTCCTTGTAGAGCGCAGAGCCATCGGTAATGGCCACTCGCACTTCCAAGCCTCGCTCTTTCAGCTTCTGCAAAAAGGCATCCATATGCTCCTGGTCGTTGGACTCAACCAGCTCAAACGACACCGTAAAGTTATTGAGTGGATCGCTGGCAAACAGAATCACTCTCCCCGAATCATGCACCTCGTCCACACAGAGAATCCCGGAGAAGGTGGCCAAAACAAATTCCCAGTGCTCCTCCATGTCAATCTGCCCATGCGCCCACACAAAGCAATCGTGGATATACCCCATCGACAGATCCAGCCGGTAGTCTTCGGCCATCCTTTGCTGCACCAACTGATACGGCATCCGATCCCGGATCACCGCATTGGCGATCGTGTTTCTCACTTCATACGAATACCGACCGCGATACGGTACCCCCGCAATCGGCGCCTGGAAATACTCGCAGCAGGAACACTTGGCCTTATATACCCCCACTTCCGCGTGAATCCAGCTCCGACCATTCAGCTTTGCTACATGGGGTACCCAGCGACTGGTCACCTTGATCCTTCGACCTTTCGTCCCGCAATCCGGACAGCGATACAACCGAGGACGGTGAAGTTGGTGCTCAACATAATCGTCTTTCTTGCCGATATCATCAACGTATCGCATCAGAGACTCCTTCAGGGAATGGGTTGGATACTCTCCCTATCGGAAGGAGTCTCTTTTTCTTTAGTAATTACACCACCTTATGAGCCATTATACCATTCTAGATGATGATCGGAAATGAAATGTGTCCGCAAACAGGTCCAGTTCTAAGGCCATCTCGATCGTCTGGTCTTTGCGTCGTAGATC
>PIVW01001204.1 GCA_003353825.1 Chloroflexota bacterium | reverse complement strand
CTATGCCAATTACCGGGATAGTCAGGGTGCGGCTGATATCTGCAGCCAGTGCCGAAGGGATGCACTCCAGTACCAGTAGGCTGGCCCCGGCGGCTTCTACTTTCTTGGCGTCTTCGAGGATGGTGGCGGCTTGGCTGGAATTCCTCCCCTGTACCTTAAAGCCACCAAAGGCATTTACCGACTGGGGTGTGAGTCCCAGGTGGGCGCAGACTGGGATACCTCGACTGGTCATGGCGCTGATGCTGTTCATCAGCCACTCGCCTCCTTCCAGTTTTACCATATGCGCCCCTGCTCGCATCAGTGTTGCAGCGTTAGTGAGTGTTTGCTCCAGTGTACCGTAACTGGCAAATGGCAGGTCGCCAATTACCAGGGGCTTACTACAGCCGCGGCTGACGCAAGCGGTGTGGTAGGCCACATCTTCAATGGTCACCGGTAAAGTGCTGTCGTGGCCCTGTAGCACCATTCCCAGCGAGTCGCCCACCAGAATCACTTCTATCCCAGCCTGTTCAATCAGTCCGGAAAAGGTGGCATCGTAGGAGGTGATGACGGAAAATTTTTCTCCTGCAGCTTTATGGGCCTGAAGGGTGGTGACAGTCACTTTACTCATGGTAGAACCTCTGTAGCGGTCTGCGCACGACCAGGGTAATTCCTAGAAAAATGTCGGGTTAAAGTAGTGGCGGCCACTGCGAATGTTGAGCAGGTAGTCCACCAATTGTGCGTAGTCTTGATGACGATTGATTACATCCAGCTCATCGGCATTCACTATTAACAGCGGCGCGTCGTCATAATAGAGGAAGAACTCGCTGTAGGCCTCGTTAATCGACTCCAGGTAATCTCCGGAGATACGCTGTTCAAAATCGATTCCCCGGTTCTGGATGCGAGAGGTTAGTACGTCCACTGACGCCTGTAAATAGATCACCAGATCTGGCTTGGGAGCGTC
>PIVW01001203.1 GCA_003353825.1 Chloroflexota bacterium | reverse complement strand
AAGCACTGCCTGGCCCGGAGTGCCACTATCTTGAAATGCATCTATATCCCAAGTGTTTTTAGTATCACACCAAGCGCAACCTACATCGCAGCCCTGTAAACGGATAAAAATAGCAGGGACGCCAGTGTAGTAACCTTCGCCTTGGATGGTCTGAAATAGTTCATTTACTAAACTCCGTTCAGTTTGCTCGCAACATATGACAGACCCGCCGTCCTCACCCAGGAGAGCCCGCTCGTTGTATGAACTCGCGCATGCAACATCGATGGCCTTGGTCAAAACTTTGATTTCAAGGTCAGGTAGGTCGTTGGGGGCGACAAGGTCGAGCCCGGGACCCTCCTCGGCCGCACCGCACGGCACAGGCGCTGTGCATACAGCAGCTGGGGAGGAGGGCGGGGGAGGGTGAATCACATATTGCGCCGAAGGTGTGCATTGACAAAAGAACAGATTAGCCCTACCTGGATGAGCGGCTTTGGTCTTGGCGTTGGCGGCATCGGCCTTGGCCTGCTGCTTCACCGTGAAGATCTCGGGGTACGACGTGGCCTTTGGCAGGTAGAAAGGCGACCCAAGGCGAAGAGCCACGCTTCCAGGTGAGTAAAGTTTTTCTGAGTTATTGCGATATTTTCCCAGCCCTTTCATAATATTTTCCAGGCGCTTTCGAACCTGCCCAAGGCTCGCCTGTGTCCCGGGCGTGCCAGAAATGAGCTGGTCCAGCACGCATACAGCAACGATGTTGGATGGCGCCGCCCACTCAATTAGAAGAGCGTCACCCACGGTCACAGGCATCTGCTTAGCAAAACCGGCCATCGGTCGAACTTTTAGCTGCTTAGTTTTTTCGCACATGCCATGCATGTATGGGGTTGTCGAGTTCCACGATTGATGAATCACCAAGTTGTCTTGTTCAAGGAGTGGGTGTTTTAAGAGGGCCATCGGTCGAGGCGTTAG
>PIVW01001202.1 GCA_003353825.1 Chloroflexota bacterium | reverse complement strand
CTGTGTCCGGCCTTATCGCGTCGTTCGGGCATTCCGGCTCGCAGACGCCGCAGTCTATGCATTCGTCCGGATGTATCACCAGCATGTTTTCACCCTCGTAGAAACAGTCCACAGGGCACACTTCGACACAGTCGAGCAGTTTACACTTGATGCAGTTCTCAACAACGATATAGGTCATTCACTAAAGCTCCGGATCAATCGGGGCAGGAAAACACCGCAGGCAGGAGCCTGCTAAAACGAACGCTTTATCCCACCCTCAGGTGCAGCGCAACGTATATGTTGCTGCATGAGATAGCACAAGCAACTGGCGCGTTTTGGATGGCCCTTGTCTCTATCTCTGATTGAAACCCATATATGATGTAACATTTCAGGGCAGTGTTGGCGCATTCTGCCCGAAATACAACAATGAGCACCGTGGGGAGCACCGTGGGGAGCACCGTGTGAGCCAAAAATTGCCCTCCTGCGGCCAATCGCCTATTTATCTTGCGCCGTTTTACCTTATAACGCGTTGGGAAATGTCCCCATATATCTAGTATCTAGCTTGGGCGATTTCCCGGTACCTTCCCGCCTAATGGTGTTTATTGTGAGGAAAATCCGATGGCTAATGTGGTAGTTATTGGCGCCCAGTGGGGCGATGAGGGCAAGGGCAAGATTGTAGACTGGCTCTCAGAGCGTGCCGATACGGTAGTGCGCTTCCAGGGCGGGCACAATGCGGGCCACACCCTGGTCATAAACGGGACTTCTTACAAGCTCTCCGTGCTGCCGTCCGGCATCATTCGGGACGGCAAACTTTCGGTCATCGGCAACGGGGTGGTGATTGATCCTTGGGCTTTGACAGATGAGATCTCCAAGCTTAAAGCTCGAGGGATCGCCATCACCCGCGAGAAGCTGCGCATCGCCGAAAACGCAACTCTTATCTTGCCGTTGCACCGGGAACTGGATG
>PIVW01001201.1 GCA_003353825.1 Chloroflexota bacterium | reverse complement strand
ACACCAACAGTTGCGAAGACATCAACACGTCGGACTCGGTGATCGCATCCTACCAAGAGAAGGATATACGGGTTACCGGCCTTAACGTCATGGAGACAAAGGATGTTGCCGTAGGGCTTTTCGGCACCAGCGCTCCTCGCACCACCAGCAATGATTCGACCACTGCCGACGAAGATGACGAAGATAAGGTCATGCTCACCCTGATTATGGTCGGTTTAGGAGGCTCATACCTACATTACGTCAACCCTGATCTGGCTCAGATCTCGACCAACTTTCAGGATGAAACGGCTCAATCTCCCTACACCGACACCTGGGGAATCGATCCCTCGATCATGCATGTCGATTACAAGACTTATACGCATAGGGATGAAGCACTTGCATCGACGACACAGACAAACACTATGCAATTGCTCGATACGAATTATGCTGAATGTACTGTCAGTACAACCGGCCAATTCACGCCGACCCTTGCCTCTGCGTATCAGGAGACCATGGGCGTAATGGATGTTAGCGATCACGGAATCACGACAGAGTACGGCGATCCTAATGTAACCACAGAAGAAGCGGTTAAATTTACGATCCCATTGGCAGACATCGCCACTTACACCATTCGCCAGGTACAACTGGCGAGCTATAGCTGTGCCACAGATGGCTCGGGCAATACGACCTGGTCTGAATTATCACACGCAGAGTCGCTGCAAGAAGTCAACCGGCGCTATCCGGATGTAGCCGACGCTGAGTGGATGGGCATGGTCAATCAACTGTACCTGACCTATGAAATGGGACTCAAGAACATCATGTTTGTCAACAATCAGATCGCTGACGTTGGCCTTTCTGCACCGGAAGGCGTGCTCGATAATTTCGTAGACGATACAACTGTGACGATGCCTGAGTATGTAAAAAAAGTCTACCAACTCGATTCGATGTATAGTTCGTTAGATAC
>PIVW01000521.1 GCA_003353825.1 Chloroflexota bacterium | reverse complement strand
GCGCCTCATCGATCTCGCCCCCACACTTCTACATGCCTTGCAGCTACCCGTTCCTCGGAATCTGGATGGGCAGGTCTTGCCGCTTTGGGCGCCTGCGCGACCTGTGGAATGGTCTGATGATGACGTTCCCCCCGCCGATTGGAGTGGCCGAGAACAGGAGTATAATGCTGAAGATCAACAGGCGGTTGAAGATCGTCTGCGGGCATTGGGGTATCTGTAACCAAGTACTGGCTGTTCGATCATGAGCAAACTCCGTCGTCTGAATCTTCTGATCGTTCTGCCCACATCACCCCTACCTATTTTTAGTGGTGGCCGGCAGCGTATGTATCACACGATCAGACTGCTGGCTGCCAGACATGATGTCACGGTTGCGAGCTTCTGGCGGGACGAAGAAGCTCGTTTGGGTTTACAACAACTGGCCGAGGAATTGGCGATCAAGGTACTACCCGTACCCTATGAACGGATGCGACCCAATCGCCATTTCCCTTCAGCACTCTTACGTCGCCTCAAGGGGAGGTTTGGCTCATTACCCGCCGATATCTATCTATGGGATCAAGCGAACATGCATGAGGCTGTCAATCGTGTGCTGGCTACCCAACCTGTTGATATCATCCAGGTAGAATGGCCCTATCTATCGACCTATGCTCTGGCTCATAGTGAGGAGCTACCCACCCTCTTGATAACACACGACATTTTCAGTGTTGCCCTCGAGCGCCGTGCCAATGTCAGCACCGGTGCCAGGGAAAAACATCATCTCAGAGAACAAGCTACCGCCTGGAAGCACTTTGAGCGCGATCTCTATCCACGGTTCTCAGCCGTTGGCGCCATGTCTGCCGTCGACGCTGATGTTATCCGCAAGCGTGCACCTGGGGCCAACATCACACTCCTGGCCAATGGTGTCGATACTGAGGCCATCCACCCAGGCGCCCTCCGGGCAGATGCCAATCACCTTCTCTTCGTGGGTTCACCCACCCATCCCCCTAATCTCGACGGTGCTTGCTGGTTCCTGACCGAGGTCTGGCCGGACTTATTACGCCGAAATCCCGACCTAAACCTGACCCTGGTCAATTTGAATCATGCGAATGTGGTAGCATGCAAGCAGCCAGGTGTGACGGTTACAGGTCGCCTGCCTGATCTCGACCCGGTTTACCAACAGGCAGATATCGTTATCGTGCCCTTACGTGCCGGATCGGGCACACGTTTGAAGATCCTGGAAGCTTTTGCCTATGGCGTACCTGTGGTCAGTACCACAGTCGGTTATGAGGGACTCGATGTTATCCCTGGTGAGCATCTGCTAGTCGCTGATACTGCTACTGCCATGGCAGCAGCCATCCGCAAATTACGGGCGGACCAGAGCTTACGGCAACGGCTGGCAACCGCAGGCAGACGGCTGGCCGAATCGAAATATGCATGGTCGCATATCGTCGCTGCGCAAGAAACCCTCTATTTCGAGTTGGTAGACAGAGATATCATCGATCCGTAGTCGAATTGTAATGATTATGCTTTATACTTGATCATGCCGTGCCAATTCGTACCCATACCCTTGGATCTTACCCTTGTTTACTATGACATTCAGAATCAGATATCTCGGTTTACTTTTAGGGTTGATGATGCTGTTGGCAGCTTGCGGTGGTGGATCTAAATCAGAAACCCCCACAGAGCTACCCCCAACCCCCACCGATGTAGTGCTTGTAACGCCGACAGATACACCCTTGCCCACTGCTACCCCACCCATCCCCACACCAATCCCAGAACCCACGCCCACACCCCTGCCGCAAACAGCCAGCGCGCAGAGTGCTCAAGCGGTGGAAGCGACCACTGCGCCGGTGTCTGCCGATTCACCCTTGCCAACGCTCACAACTTCTGGCATGTGTTGGATCATGGCAATGCTTCGATCCAAGCCTCGGCAGCAGCCGAATGTGCCGGAGAGCAGGACGCATTCTGGGCCATGCACGATAAGCTCTTTGACAGCCAGCGCAGGCTCAGGGGCGGAGATATCGCCACATTGGTCGAGCTAGCGAATGAGGTCGGGTTGGATGCCGCTGTATTTCGCCAGTATATGGGTAGTGGTGAGATGCAAGACTACGTGAAGGCGATAGATGGTGAAGTGAAAGGACGAGGTGTACGAATTCGTCCCACATTTGATCTCATCCAAAATGGCCAATCAGTGCAGCGCTTACAGGGTTCCCCACCTTTGGCTCAATGGCGACAGGTGCTGGATAATTTACAGTAGGCGCTTCCGGGACCATCAGATGGAAAGCCAAATAGCAAACTTCAGCGGTTCTTGATATACTGGACCAGCCACTAACTACCTGTCCCTGCTCGGCTAGATCCTAGAGGAAACGATGAGTGTTCAGACTATTTATCAACATATCGTTTGTACGCCTGGAATATCAGGTGGTAAACCCCGAATTGAAGGTCATCGAATTACGGTCCAGAATATCGCGATCTGGCATGAGCGCATGGGTTATAGTGTCGATGAAATCGTAACTCAATATAATCTGACATTATCAGAAGTATTCTCAGCGCTAGCGTACTATCACGATTACAAGGAACAAATTGACGAAAAAATACGCGAGGATGAATCTTTTGCAGAACGATTACGGCAGGAGACCCCCTCTTTGTTAGCACAGAGGCTTTATGAGCAATCGGGTCAAATTTTACCTCGATGAACACGTGCATCCTGCCGTCGCTGATGGTCTACAACGACGAGGGGCAGATGTATGAACAACTCAGGAGGCGAAAACTCTTGGCGCTACTGATGAAGAACATCTGCAAATAGCTGCAAATGAGGGTAGAGTCATGTTTACACAAGATGACGATTTCTTGAAGTTACATGCTGCAGGATGGGAGCATGCGGGCATTGTCTATGCACGACAGCAAACCTCTGTGGGACACATTATTCGAAGTTTGTTACTGATTTATGAAGTACTATCGGCGGAAGAGATGGTAAACCGAATTGAGTATCTGTAGGAGAACATCACCATTGCCGTCTAGCTGTCCGCAACACGCATCACTTGATTTAGACATCAGCTAAGCATCATCGTGCTTGGGATGCGTCGCTGATTTTTCTGGAGGCAGCATTGTTCATGATCAAACGTATTTGTGTCTTCTGTGGTTCGACCCCCGGTGTCAACGACGCCTATGTTCAAGGTGCTCTGGTGATGGGAAACCTGCTCGCATCCGCAGGTATCGACTTAGTGTATGGCGGGGGAAGGTTGGGCGTGATGGGCGCCATAGCCGATGCTGTTTTGGCGGCGCGTGGTACCGTGATCGGCGTAATCCCCAAGTCGATGAATGTGCCGCGCGTGGTGCACGAGGAGGTAACCGAGACCATCGTCGTCGACGACATGCATGTGCGCAAGGCCAAGATGTCAGAACTGAGTGATGCTTTTATCGCCCTGCCCGGCGGCATGGGCACCTTCGAAGAGTTATTCGAGACGCTGACCTGGAGCCAGCTGGGCTACCAACCGAAACCGATTGGCGTGCTCAATATCGAAGGTTACTACGACCCACTGCTGACACTGATCGAGCATGGCATCGAGCAAGGATTCATCAAACCACAGCATCGCCAGGTCTTCGCGGTGGATGACGAACCGGCAGGCCTGTTGGCGAAGCTACAGGACTTCGAACATCCTGCGACCGATCTCTGGTCCAAAATCGCCTAGGGCCTATCCATGGATCCTCTTGTCTTCCTTGCCGTCATCGTCGCCGGATTTTTCGCCGGATTCATCAATACCCTGGCAGGAAGCGGCTCCGCCATCACCTTACCCCTACTTGTGTTTCTGGGACTGCCCGCTACCGTGGCCAACGGCACCAATCGCATCGGCGTGCTCTTCCAAACAAGGGCCAGCACCCTCAGCGATCA
>PIVW01001200.1 GCA_003353825.1 Chloroflexota bacterium | reverse complement strand
TGGAAGGCATGCCTAAGCCGACGGGCAAGCGTATCGACCAGATGGATAAGCAGTACACCATGGTGTGGAAAAATGGTTGAGTTTACCAGAGCATTCTCGCTGCGACACTGGAGGCTAAGCCCTATCAGTTACGCGGCTGGGTAATGAGCCGTACCAATCCGATGCAGACCATGACGGATAGAGCTAAGGTGCTGGAAGCGCTAAAAAAGATGGAGTTTGTTGCTGTCTGTGATGTCTACATCAGTGAGACCGCCGCCTACGCGGATCTTATTCTTCCCGAGTCGACTTACCTGGAACGTGATGAAGAGATCGCCGATAAATCCGGCAAGAACCCCGCCTACTATGTGCGTCAACGTGTGGTAGAAACCATAGGTAATACCAAGCCTTCCTGGCAGATATTTAAAGAGGTTGGTGATGCACTGGGCTTAAGTAAGTTGTATCCCTGGGAAAACATGGAGACCCTGCAACTGGCTCAGATGAATCGGGATGGCAAGGCATTGCGGCATATCAGGGAGAAGGGCTATGTCAGCTATGGTAAGCCATTGATGTTGCGTGAGCCCTCCATGGTGGCCAAGTTTATCGACACCTATGCCAATGCCAGAACGCCCGATGATGATGGCACCTATGCCAGTGCACTTAAGTTTAAGACGCCAAGTGGCAAGATTGAGTTGAGCTCGGCGGCTGTCGAGGCGTTTGCGCCGGGACGTGGCGTGATCCAATACCGCGATGCGCCGCTTAAGCGAGCCGATGAACTCTACTTCATTCAGGGTAAGGTTGCAGTGCATACCAATGGTGCGACCCACAATGTGCCCATTCTTGCCAATCTTATGGCTGACAATGCCGTCTGGATCCATCCGGTCACTGCTGGACGACTGGGGATCAATCATGGCGATGCGATTCGCCTGACCAGTAGTGTCGGCAGTGAAACCAGTTATGCCTTGGT
>PIVW01000520.1 GCA_003353825.1 Chloroflexota bacterium | reverse complement strand
TTCGTCTATCTCTAAAGGTCAAAAAACCAATGATTATCTTCGTCTTTTCTTATTTGTCAAATCGCATAAGTCGCTTAACTCTTTGTGAAAAGTTCGATTTATGCCCTTGCTGAGTATACGTCGGTGTGGCGTTTTGTGCGCAAATTGGAGCCGCAGATGCCGGACGCCACGGTGCGGGTCGAGACCAAACCGGGGGAGGAAACGCAGGTGGACTTCGGCTACGCAGGCAGGATGATCGATCTCGAGACGGGGAAGCTGCGCAAAACGTGGGCCTTTGTGATGACCCTGTCGTGGAGTCGCCACCAATACGTCGAATTCGTTTTCAATCAGAAAGTGGGGACCTGGCTGCAATGTCATCGTCACGCCTTCGAGTTCTTCGAAGGCGTGCCACAGCGAGTAGTCATCGACAATCTGAAGGCGGGTATCATCCGAGCCAGCTGGGACGATCCCCAAGTGCAGCAAGCCTACGGCGAATGCGCCGAGCATTACGGTTTTCTGATCTCGCCCAATCGTCCCCGAACGCCCCAACACAAGGGCAAAGTGGAGCAGGGGGGCGTGCATTACGTGAAGCGAAACTTTCTGGGCGGACGTGAACCAACTTCACTAACGCAAGCCAATGAGGATGTGCGTCGTTGGTGCGAAAGCACTGCGGGTCAGCGCATCCACGGCACAACCAGAGAGCAACCCCTGCTGCGTTTTCAGGAAGTGGAAAAGGCCAAACTCCAGCCTCTGCCTGTTAGTCCTTACGATTTGGCCATCTGGAAAGAAGTGAAACTGCACCGGGATTGCTACATCGTTTTCGAGAACGCCTACTACTCCGCCCCCTTCCGACTGATCGGCCAGCGCCTGCGCGTACGGGGCGGCGCCCGGGAAGTGCGCATCTACACCAGCGGCTACGAACTGGTGGCCACCCATGCACGGGCGGAAAAAGCGGGCGAACGGCAAACCAACCCGGCCCATCTACCAACGGAGAAGCTGGCCGGTCTGCAAATGGACCGTCAAGTCTGCCTGGCAACCGCAACCGAGATCGGTGTGAACGTCACGCAGGTGGTGCAAGGCTATCTGGATGACAAGGTGCTAGATCGGCTGCCCACGGTGCGCAGACTGCTGAAATTGCGGGAAAAACATGGAGATGAGCGTCTGGAAGCGGCCTGCCGGCGGGCTATTGGCTTCGATGACGCCGACTACAGCACCATCAAACGCATCCTTGCCCAAGGATTGGAAACAGCTGACGCTCCGCCAGCGGCCATCAACGCCCCGGCTCACACCTTCGTACGCAGCGCCATCGAACTGTTCGGGCAAAACTTGGGAGGCCTGTCATGGAACTGATGACGCAACTGGAACCCCGACTGAAACGCCTGCGCCTCTCCGGCATTCTGCAAACCCTGGAAGCCCGTAATCGGCAAGCGATCGACGGCCAATGGTCACACATCGAATTTCTCAATCGACTGTTGGAAGATGAAGTGGAGCGCCGGGAGCAGAAACAACTGTCCCTGCGTCTGCGGCGGGCCACGGTCAACACCACCAAAACCCTGGAAAACTTCGACTTCAACTTCAATCCCAACCTGAACCGGCAGCAAGTGCTGCAAGTGGCCAGTGGCGATTTCATCCGCCAACGCCACAACGCACTCATTTGTGGCCCCACCGGTGTTGGCAAAACTCATCTGGCTCAAGCCCTGGCCCATGAAGCTTGCCGCCAGGGTTTTGGGTTCTCTGAGCTTTTGTGTGGTTTAGCCGCAAAAGCCAATAATTCGCAGTCGAAAATGAGCATAGTTGGGAATGCCAAAAGCGATCCGTTTCAAAACTCGAATTTTGCTATTCATCCCCTCAACAAACCCGCTCGTAATGCGATGTTCAAAGAAATTGACAATTTCCTTTTGCCATGATTCTAACGTCTTGCAAAACTTATTAAGCGCATCCATACCCAATTGGCGTGCAGCGCGTATCCACTGAGCAAGTGTGATGCGAGCAAATTCAGGAGTCGTGCGTACTTCGTACCAATCGTGCAACTCTTGGCGCAATTCCCACAAACGGTATAAATCAGGATGACTTTCCGCCAGTTTTTGCAAACGCTTCTTATCTTTCTCCGTTAGATTCTGCCTGTTTTTCAATAACAAGTAGCGTAATCCTTTTAATTGCTTCTTTTCATCCTCTGTTTTTGCCGCTTCCTGTGCATTGCGTCGTGCTTCATGGATAACTTTGTGTAAATTCTGTACAACATGAAAACGGTCTGCCACTACAGCGACGCCTGGGAATACGCTCTGTACCCCATCTCGATACTGTTTCCACAAGTCAGTTGCGGCAAATGTCAGTTTGGTAAGGATTATTCCTGCTGGTGGTGATGTTAACCATTGCACAAGTGTCTTTTTTTGACGGTCTGGCAAAATATCCAAAACAATTCGTCTTTTCAAATCAGTCAAGACGAGTAGATAATCCCCATGTCCTTTTTTTTTGATATCTCATCAATACCCAAATGCTCCACTTCAATTGGTAACTCTCGCCTATGTGCCAGTTTTGCTTCGCCTGCTTTCAACAAGATACTTTCTGCCGTCTTGTAACCTATGCCATATAACTCAGCCAGCGTTGCTACATCCTGCTTCCGTCTTGAATCGGATACCTCTTCATATAATCGTTGCGTATACGTGCAATCAGGCATAATATCTCGGATTGATTGCGTAAATGGCTTGTGGCACTCCTCGCAATCAAAACGTACACTATCAAAAACTAGCATTACCTTTCGACCTCGTAATGGTGCATCATGAATCTGCCTTTGTTTGGGATAATCGTGAATCTTGTGACTCAATTGCAGGCAATTGGGACACAAAGCAACTTCCCAACGGGAAGTACAGCGCAGGTAAAGGACATCATTCTCATCATCATTTTCTTCCTGAACCACATCCAGATCTTTTAGACCCAAAATGTTAGTCAACACACTATAGTTCTTGAGATCGTCTTCCGTGAATTGTATTGTTTTTGCCATCCTTAGATTATACTTTCTTAACTCTTACCCCACAATTCCTCAGAGAACCGGGTTTTGAAGTGCTTTTCATCAACACCCACAAAATGCTGCAACATCTCAATGGTGGACGCGCCGATGGCTCTCATGCCCGGCGCATGCAGACCTATCTCCGTCCTGACCTACTCATTCTGGACGATTTTGGCCTCAAGCCCCTGACGCCGCCTGCGCCCGAAGACCTCTACGACATCATCAACGAACGCTACGAAAAAGGCAGCATCATGCTCACCTCCAACCGTGCCCCGTCTGAATGGCCCGAACTCTTTGGCGACCCCTTGCTGGCCTCGGCCGGACTCGACCGTCTGGCCCATCACGCCGAAGTGCTGCTCATCACAGGCCAGAGTTTTCGGGCGCAAAGTCGGCAATGGCTGGAAGCCACCGTGCGTCTGGACGAGTCATCCTGAACGGGCAGGCTGTTACGAAACGCTTGTAACACTTTTTGGAGTCGGAAAAATACCTTTTCAGCACCCTTCAAGAAACGTTATTGGCGAATCGTAACGCAGACCAAACTCATGATTACCTTGCGATTGACCCTTAACGAACTGGAACGACTTCGCCACACCCTGGGCGCCAAGCCCGACCCCTCTCTCTCGGCCTTGTTGGACAAACTCGATGAAGCCCAACGAGAAGCCACTTTGCAACGCACCTGTCCCGTCTGTAGAAACGCCTTCACCCAACTCAAAAGCGGTCGCATTGCCGAGTATTGTAGCGCCGCCTGCAAGCAGAAAGCATACCGCCAACGTTGTGATGAGGCGCTCAGGCAATGAATGCTATCCACCACACATCTCATCCTGAATCCTTTGGGGGAGAGCTAATCTACACACCTTTCCCAACCTCCTCCGTCCCCCCCCC
>PIVW01000076.1 GCA_003353825.1 Chloroflexota bacterium | reverse complement strand
AAGACATCCTGCTGGCGAATACCCTCCATCTCTTTGGGCTCGGGGGCAACGGCATGTTCGTGGATGAGTGAATCGAGGAAGGCCATGGCTTCGACGGCATTGGCATCAGGCTCGAAACGGGTTTTGTTGTCGTTGAGGATGCGGCCATCGTTCTGGTAGACCCAAGATTCGATGTGAGCATAGCGGCCATAGTGCCAGAAGCCGTACTGGTCGATGAGGCCGTCGTCGTTGTCGTCCTTGGTCAAGGCCTGGGCGGCAGCGAGGAAGTCATCCCAGGACCAGCCTTCTGATGGGTAGTCCTGGCCGGCTTCGTCGAAGGCATCTTTGTTGTAGTAGAGCACAGTTTCGACAAAGGCAAAGGGGAAGGCATGCATGTCTCCGCTGTTCTTGTCGCGCACCACGTCGAAGACACCGGTGAAGTAGTCATCGCCGTCAATGTCGGCATCGACATAATCCTGGATGTTGTAGAGTAGGCCATCGCTGATCCACTGGTCGACGAATCCGGCGCTCATGTTGAAGACGCAGGGCATGTCATCGGCGGCGGAGAGGGCGCTGAGCTTGGTCCAGTAATCGGGTGTGCCCACTGTCTCGAACTCGACGGTGACGTTGGGATAGGCGGCTGTGAACTTATCCACCATCTGCTGCTCCTTCTCTTCGAAGGATGGGTCCCACATGAAGTAGCGCAACGTGACCTCTTCGTCTGCTGCCGGTGCTTCTTCAACTGCCGGTGCTTCAGGCGCTGCTGGCGCCGGTTCCTCAGGGGTGGCTGCGCTACCGCAGGCTGCCAAAATAACGATAATCAACAACAGAATTGCCGGTTTTATGAGCTTCATTGTGTTCCTCCTGATTTATGGTGAAACTTGAGAATAGGTTAGTGGTTGCAAGAACATTCAATTGACTGTTATCGATTCATAGGTTTCCTCCGCTTAGGACTGAGATTTCAATAATATGCGGATGTCTACACTCAATTTAGGATGTAGTTCCGCATGTTATTCTGTCCTAAGACCTTAGCTTGACCCTCTTTGTGTACTGCAAACTAGCTACTTTACCAAGACTCAGTAGAACCAAAACATAGAGTGACGATGGAGTTGTAGACCAGGTACCAGTTGACCAGGGATATGCTGCTAGAACGAACATGAAGGCGCAATCTGCTTGGAATACCTGTATTCCCGTTTTCCGGTATTTAGGTTTCCCGGTTTACTGGTTTACTGTTTCAACAAATCTGGCATGGGATTTGCCTCTACTGAGACTGGATGGAAACTCGAAATAACTCCTCTAGCGCTAAAATGCCGATACCTTTTAAACCGGCATTTCGCCCCAGTGCAGAGCGCTTCAGCTGGGTGTCCTCGAAATATTGAGGAAAGGAGCGCAGTATAGCGAAATCTCGCGTCAGGCCAAAGAAATAATCGCCGGTTTCATAAAGTTCACCTCCAAATACGATGATGCCGGGATTTAGAATGTTGATCATCGAAGCTACAGCGATGCCCACCCATTGCGCAGCCTCCTGCAAAATATCCTCACAAAGCGTTTCCCCCTTCTCGGCGGCGGTCAGGATGAGGGGAATGTCTACAGCTTGTATGAGACTGCCTTTCAACACGTGTGTTTGAGGGCGATAGCCTTGCACGAGCGCCGTCCGTATCCTCTCGACGATCGTTTCGCTGGAGACGAGTGTAGAAAGACAGCCGTAGTTGCCACAGTGACATTGGGGGCCATCTGCCTTCACGGTCATGTGCCCGAATTCGCCAATGCTCTTCCGTTCTGGCTGGTAGATCTGCCCTGCCACCACCAGACCTGCACCCAAGCCTGCTCCTACACTGAGATATAGCAAGCTGTTGCTTTCGTGTTCTGAGGCGTTATGAAATTCTCCTAATGCGGCCGCATCCTCACTGTTCTGAATGATGACCGATGACAGAAATGTTTCTCTCAAGGCGCTACCCAAACATAGATTTTTTGTTTCGATCCCGGTGTACACTACAGTGCCCGTGTGAGCGTCGACCACTCCCGGCACGCTGACCCCAATGGCCGGCGTGGGAAAGTGGCCAAGTTCGGGAGATTCAAGCAGGTCGGATATGATGCTTTGGATGGCGCCGAGCATCGCCTTATTTCCGCCGAGCATTTGCGGTCGCGTCAATTCCAACACAATACGATTCTGCAGGTCGAATGCGGCAGCCCTGACCCTTCGTTCTTGCGCCGAACTGGCGATATCAACGGCCACCACCAAACCGCCTTCGGGATTGATCTCGAGCAGAATCGGTCTCCTCCCACCTGTCGATTTCCCCTCACCTAACGCTCTGACCAACCCTCGCCCTATTAAATCCTCAACCGCTGCCGAAACGGTGGTCGGACTCATGTCGAGGTTGCGAGCGATAGCCCGGCGCGACACCGGTTCATGAAGCCGGATATGGCTCAAGATCGCAGCCCTATTTAAATTCTTTACCGCCTGAAGATTCTTGACCAAAGCTGCCTTAGCCCTAGTATTACTTACTTATTCCAGTTGATGAATTAAGTTTGAGTATAGAGGAGGTCCGCGTCATTGTCAATTTCTCATTCGATGGGTGCACAGTGATGGGCCAGCTAGAATTGACCCCGTTTTTTTGGTATACTCAAATCAACCTAAGTGAATGAGGCTGTTCCAGAAAAAATAATCCATAACTCGTGAAACGTGGTGCGTGATACGTAATGATTTCACGCCTATGTCCTCACGTTTTACGTTTCACGCTTCACGTAGGACTAAGGTTTTGGGAACATTTAAATTCTGGAACTCCCTAAGTGATAACAATGGAGCAACTTCATGCTCAACGCAGGTACGTTGACATTTCGAGAGTTCATTATGGATGAATCTCTACCTTTAGCGACAATTCAAGAGGCTGTTTTAGACTTCCTGCGCGGCCGGGATGATGTTGTCTTGTTCGGCGCCCAAGCCGTGAATGCCTATGTGGATGAGCCTCGCATGACGCAAGATATTGATCTGATCTCGACTCGCGCCAAGTCGTTGTCCGAAGAGTTAAAGCAATACTTGCACGATCGATTTCATATTGCTATCAGAGTTAGAAACGTTGCAAAGGGTCGGGGATTCCGCTTATTTCAAGTTCAAAAACCGAGAAACCGGCATCTGGTTGACATTAGAGCGGTTGAGAGATTGCCCGACTCGCAGCGAATTGCTGATGTGTTAGTGATGTCACCCTCGGAATTAGTTGCCAGTAAAGTGATTTCATATTCTAATAGGCTCGGAAAACCAAAGGCCGGAACTGATTGGCGAGATATTGCTTTACTCCTACTCACCTTTCCTGACTTGAAGAGTGAGTCAGGTGAGGTCTCAGATCTTTTAGAGCTGGCGGATGCCACACCAGGTATCTTGAGTGCTTGGAATGATTTCGTCAACCAGGATATCATTGCAGAGGGTGATGAGGACGAATTCCTCTAGGTTTGTAGTAAGCGCTTTAGCGCTGTTTTTTGAGGTCTATCTGACAGTAGGAATAGAAGGTTATGGCGAAGAGAATCGGAATCCTTGGCGGTATAAGCCACGAATCGACAGCCGCCTACTACACCTTGCTGCACCAAAAACACCATGAAACGTATGGCGATTACCACTATCCCGAGATCGTCGTATATAGCTTGAATTTTCAGAAATTCACCGATATGGAGGACCGGGATCAGACCGAAGACTACATTGACTATATTGTGTCTGGTATCGCCGGGCTTTACAGGGCCGGCGCCGACTTCGCTGTGATGGCGGCAAACTCTCCCCACGCTGTCTATCCCGAACTTGCCAAACGCTCTCCGATACCTATGGTGAGCATCGTCGACGTTACATTGCAGCGCGCGAAATCGCTTGGGTTGAAAAAGTGCCTGCTCCTGGGGATCAAGTTTACGATGCAGAAGAACTTTTATGGTGCGATCGCTCACAACTATGGTATCGAAGTGTGTGTCCCTACACTTGCCGATCAAGCGCTGGTAAATGCAATTATCTTTGACGAACTGGTACTAGGGAACATCATACGAGAGAGCAAAAGACAACTAATGATGGTGATCTCGGCCTATGAGGTCGATGGTGTGATCCTTGGCTGTACAGAACTTCCCCTGATCTTACGTGCTGGGGATAGTGTACTTCCCCTGCTCAATACGTTAGAGTTACACGTGCAAGCGGCACTTGACTATTCTTTGACTTGACGCAACGCCTGCGCCCACATCTCGTCCGTCAGGAAAGGATTCGTGTTGCGTTCGCGGCTCACGGTCGTAAAACCACCATGGCCGGGATAAAGATCATAGTCGTCGGGCAAGGTGAGGACTTGGGTATGGATGGCTTCGATGAGGTCGCTATAGCTACAACCGGGGAAGTCGGTGCGCCCGATACCACCGGCGAAAACAGTATCACCTACCCAGGCCCGGCGTCCGGCGTGATCGATATAAATGATCGAACCAGGAGAATGGCCGGGCACAAGTCTGATTTCGAATTCAGTCTCACCCAAGCGCAGCGTCTCACCCGGGCTGAGGTAGCTATCGATGGCAGGTGGTGGACCCCACTTGCGGCCCAGCCACATTTCGGTAGCATCGGCCGCCCACCCTAGGACCGGTAACTCTGCTTCATGTAGATGGAAGGTGGCAGCGGTGGCCTTCTGCACCTCCGGCACTGCCAATACATGGTCGAAATGCGCGTGTGTGTTGGTGATTTGGCTGACGTTTGCGCCCGTGCGCTCGATGAGCTGGAGTATCTGCGGGACATCGTCGCCGGGATCGATCAGAAAGGCTTCGTTAGTGTTCGTATCGTGGAGCAGGAAGCAGTTTACCTGCAACATGCCAACGACGAGATGGTGTATGTTCATAGTATTTATTGTGCAAATGTGTATAAGAAAAGTAAGCTGGTGACTTGAAGTACTATCGCGAAGTTGTTATGGTCTTGCAGTTGAAGCTATACAATCCAGTCAGGAGTTAATGATGCGTCAAGTAGTCCTTTATCCAGGAAGAGATGGTCTGTGCGTAGCAGAATGTCTGACACTACCTGGCTGTATTAGTCAGGGGCACAGCAAAGAGAGTGCCGCACTCAACATCAAGGAGGCCATCGATTTATATATTGATGTGCTTACAGAGGACGGATTGCCCGTTCCGGAAGATCATCTCGAAGTATTGACCGTCGTCGTATGACCAGACTACCTGTAATCTCAGGTAGGGAATGCGTTGCCATTTTGGGACGGGCAGGCTTCTAAGTGCGCCGACAACGAGGCTGCCACATCATAATAAAGCGTAATCAGCCATATACTCAAGTAATCGTACATGATTATAGGACACTTGATCGCGGCACGCTTCTAGTTATCATCCGCCATGCAGGTATGGGTGTTGATGAGTTCATCAACCTGAGGGATAAATAAGCCAGAGAAGGGGACAAGGATCGCCAAAGAAGGATTTATTGGACGAGGAAGAATCAGTATATACTTGACGTCTTCGCACAATCATCGACACGAGGTAAGGTATGCCAGAACAAACACTAGACGGAAAAGTAACGATCGTCACCGGCGCGGGACGTGGCATTGGCCGGCACATTGCCCTGATGTTAGCACGGCGGGGTGCAAGGGTCGTGCTTGTTGCCAGGACCGAAAGTCAACTACAAGCGGTGCAGAAGGAGATCGAATCGCAATCGGGCAATTGCCTGTGTGTGCCGTCCGATATCAGTATCGAAGCCGAGGTCAAACACCTGGTCGAGAGAACGATCAGCCACTGGGGTCGGCTCGATATCGTCGTCAATAACGCTGCGATCGGTGATTTCGGTCCCCTGGTAGAGACCACCGCCGAGGCATGGGATCAGGTGATGGCGGTCAATGTGCGAGGCACATTTCTGCTGTGCCGAGAGGCTATTCCCTATCTCAAACGTCAGGCCTGCTCCTACATCGTCAACATCAATTCAGTTGTTGGTGTCAAGGGCTACACCAATCAATCTCTCTATTCCGCCTCTAAACACGCCGTCATGGGCATGAGTAAGGCCCTGGCCAAAGAGGTGCAGCCAGATGGTATCCGGGTTCACGCTATCTGTTCGGGCGGAGTCGATACCGGCATGATCGGAGATGCTCGACCTGATCTCGACCGATCAGTGCTGATGCACCCAGATGATATCGCCGATCTCGTCCTGTTTCTCGTTTCCCGCAGAGGAAATGCAGTGATCGACCAGATCGATGTGCGACGTGCTGCTTCAACGCCCTGGGGATAGCAAGCGTTTGTTTTTAAATTTATGTAGCCGGCCATAAAAAAGCCTGCACCCAAGGATCTGAGTGCAGGCATTACAATGTGGTGGGGCCAAGCGTCTAACGGGTGAGTTGCATGAATTCGGCCCTGGTGCGAGCATCCTCTTTGAAAGCGCCTCGCATAGCGCCAGTCACAGTCGTGCTGTTCTGCTTTTGGACGCCTCGCATCATCATCATGTAAAAGTGGCTCGCTTCGGTGACAACGGCAACACCGTGAGCGTCGAGCACATCGGTTATGGCGTCGGCAATCTGCTTGGTAAGCCGTTCCTGTACCTGCAATCGCCGGGCAAAAACATCTACGATGCGGGCGATTTTGTGCTGAGTCTGATGATTTTGCCATTTGGCAGATAACCGACATGTTCCTTGCCGAAGAATGGGAGCATATGGTGTTCGCACAAAGAATAAAACTCAATATCTCTGTCGACTACCATCTCCTCTGTCGAATCTATGAAGATGGCATTGTTGACAACCTCTTCGAATGAATTAGAATAGCCACTCGTGAAGAAGTCGATAGATTTGGTCACGCGAAGTGGCGTACGCTGCAGGCCATCTCGGCTTGGATCTTCACCAACACGTGCGAGGAGTTCCCCGACCAACGATTCCAATTCCGGGTCATAAACTTCGTCTTTCACCCGCAGTTTGAGCGAGGAAGGTTGGAGGGTGGTCTGGATAGGGGTAAGGGTGTCTTGTATCATGGCGTGTGGGTTCTTAAAGATGTACGTCATCTATATTCTGTGTATTCGGGGTACGTGATATGTGTGTGGTCGAATTGCGAAATGCGCACTAAAGGGCTAGCAATTGTTCCCAGACGGCGCTGTGAAAATCAGGCCCCGTTGGGGCAGGTAGTAAGTAGCAGGGTTTTTAGTTGTGACAATACCATTTAGTTGACATAATCACTTTTCCACAAGGTCGCAGGTACAACTTTGCTTGCAGACAAGGTGAACTTGCCACTTGCCACTTGCCACATGCCACATGCCACTTGCCACACGCCACTTGCCACTTGCCACATGCCACTTGCCACATGCCACATGCCTCGACAAAAAATTGTCGATAATTTTGCGTAAGCGCTTACAGGTTTCCCAGGTTACAGATCGCTGATCGAATCCAGCAGCGCCAGGACTTCTTGGTTTGGTGGGATGCCCTGCATTGACGAACCATGATTCTGGAATCTTACGAATCCTTGTTTGTCAATGACGATCAGAGCGGGCATTCTACCGAATTTCAAGAGCTTAACTTGCTGGCCGTATACATCTGCAACTCTGTGATCGGGATCAGGCAGGCCGGTGAATGGTAGATTTTCTTTTTGCCAATAGGCCTGAAATTTATCGGCGTTTTCAGGGCCTGCCACAAGGATAGCAGCATCTCTGTCAACGAAGGATCGGTAGTCGTGGCGCAACTGCGCCATGTGCCTGCGGCAGTAGGGTCAGAAAAAACCCCGATTGAAGACAAGCACAACGTTTCTATCATTCTGATAATCAGACAGGGTTACCGGCGCGCCTTCAAAGGTGTTGAGGGTAAAATCGGGCGCCAAAAAGGGTTTGATGGATGTGCTCATGATGTAGTGACTCCGGGGCCGTAACAGATCAAGAGCCCGACAGTAATGATCCTAATCCATCACGGGCTTATTAAATCTATGAATTTCAGCGTGTATCTGTGGCATCTGCATTCGATACCTTATTGCGAGCATTCATAAAGGCCATCCTCATTGCGAATGAGGCCGAGGAAAGGGGCAGGGTCATAGGTGTTGTCGATGTCAGCCTCATTGGCGTAACCACCACTCAATGTGGATTTGACAACTGAAAAATGTAGGTGCAACCCGGTGGGAACATTGGCTGTGCCTGACCAGGTTCCCTGATGTCCCAGCAATGTGCCTGCCTCGATAAACCGTTCGTACGTGCCCGCAGGAAATGCCGAATCGACAAACGTAACACTCCCATCCTTGGATGCCATGTGGGTGTAATAGGTCCATATCTGTTTGTCGCCAAGAATGACTGGGAAATCCGGGTGCCGGATGATGACGGTGCTTTTCCAGTCTGCCTCACGCGTCAGGTAGCCGTCGTAGACCGCCACAATAAGCGTTATGTTGGACACGCCATTAGGGCTGAAGATGTCGAAACCAGAGTGTCGATGCCCCGGCCGGAAGCTATCGCCCCAACCAAATCCGATAAACCCGTTGGTTGGCATGACCATAGGCGCATCACCACAGCGCTTGCCAGCATGGATTTGCCACTCTGGATGGGCAGATGGGTCTGCAAACCAAGTGCGCAACCGAATCATACGATTTGCTCCGACCGGCAAAACCGGTGTGAGCGATTGGCAGGCTGTGGCCAGCAACAAGATAAGGGTGGTGACAAACACTAGAGAACGAGCTTTCGTTTGCATGTTGGAATGACAGGAATGGGGATCTCGTAATAAAACGTTTACATCTCGCTAGATGTCTGGTTTGACCTGAGTAACACAATCTTCTACGATAAACCGATTTGAAAGTAGGAGATTGCTTTTGACCACAATACAGACACGACGCACACTTTTCAGGCGCCTGCGGTTGTGGATATATCATCGCCTTTACAAAGAGCTAGCCTGGGCATACAATACCATCAGTTGGGTAGTGAGTTTTGGACAGTGGGCGGATTGGCGTCGAGTAGCGCTGGATTACCGACAGGGCGAACGTGTATTGGAAGCGGGATTCGGGACTGGCGAATTGCTGGTAGCTGCCAAGGGGCAGGGTATCTCGATCATAGGCTTGGAGCCCTCGACTACCATGCAGAAAATCGCAATGGCTAAGCTCGCGAAATCTGGTTTGAGAGTACCATTGGCAAGCGGAACCATTGAACACATGCCCTTTATGGATGCTGTGTTTGATTGCGTGCTCATTACATTTCCGGCAGAGTTCATTTTAGAAGCGGAGACCTGGATCGAATTATGGCGGGTGTTGCGGCCCGGTGGCCGTGTAGTGGTGGTTGGAATTGTCGTTGAAATGATCCATCCTTTGCAAAAGATGCTGGCACACGCGATACCGGGTGGCAAACCTTCACGAGAATGGTATCATTGTATCGATGAAGCAGAAAGGGCTGGGCTACACGTTAGTACGGAATCTCGCATGATCGGATGGAGCCGAGTTCCTGTGCTAATCGCCGAGAGGAAAGGATAGTGCCGAAAAGCTTGTTCGATGATTTTTCAGAGGGACTCAGTCTCGATTGGCTGACAGAAGAGGCCGGTGGCGCAATCGTGGCAGTTCACCACAGGATCTTGCGTCTAACGAATCCGCTGTCAACACATGGACACTACACCAATGCTCAGATCGACGACTACCGCACACTGAAGCGGTCAGCGTTTCGGTGGCGGCCTCCTCTGACCATGGCCGTGCGTGCCAGATTCTCTCACGAAAAAACTGTCGGTACTGCCGGCTTCGGTTTCTGGAATGAACCATTTACCAGGACCTTGTCACGATTTCCGGCACTACCCAGGGCGATCTGGTTTTTCTACGCCGGGCCACGGTCAGCGATGGAACTGGCCCTGGATGTACCCGGGCGAGGTTGGAAAGCGGCTACCTTCGATGCCCGGCGATGGCCATTTGTTTGGCTCGCTCCCACTGCTCCGATTGCTTTTGCGCTGATGCGAGTGAAGCGGTTCTATCGAAAATTGTGGCCATTAGGGCAACGAGCGATTGGGGTAAGTGAGACGTTGCTAGACACGTCAATAACAGAGTGGCACACTTATGAGATCGAGTGGGCTGAAGAACATGCCCACTTCTTCTTAGATGGTGAGCCAGTACTGTCGTGCAGAAACCCGCCGACAGGACCCTTGGGCCTGGTGGTCTGGTTGGACAACCAATACATGATCGTGACGCCACAAGGACGCTTTGACAATGGCCTGGTCAAGAGGGAAGAGCCACAATGGCTGGAACTAGACTGGATCAAGGTTGAGAGCAATCTCCGAGGGCGGGGTTAGGGAAGTGAGGGGCCGGCGACCCTAGATCGATTCGAGATAATTGGGTCTGAGCCAGAGAGATCATTGAGAACCGGTAGATCACCCTGTGTCAAGGGAAGGACCCTCGACGGTGATAAGGGCGTGCGCGTCGTTGCCTGAGACTCGACAATCTGGACAGCAACGCTCTCTGGTTCTAAAATGAGTCCATGTCGCAATCCTTTAGCGTCACCAACTCGGTAATTCTCAGACACCTCGAAAGACTAATACCTGCCGTGATTACCATAGTGCTCTTGGTCAGCATTATGCCGGTACCGCTTAGCGCTGAGTCATCGTCGGCGTTGATCCAACATGAGCCCCCTCAAGATCTGTTAACGCGTGCCTACGAATCACGGGCGCCGGTGTATGGATTTGAGATAGTGTCAACCTATCCTCATGATCCCGGCGCATTTACCCAGGGCCTGGTATACGAGGAAGATCACTTTTACGAAGGCACGGGCTTACGAGGCCAATCCTCGTTGAGGCGGGTTATGTTGGCTAATGGCCAAGTCCTGCAGCAGCATGAACTCGATGACAGTCTGTTCGGTGAAGGTGTCGTTGTGGTAGATGACCAGATAATTCAATTGACGTGGCAGTCGAATGTTGGATTCGTCTACGACAAAAGTTCGTTTGAGGTACAACAGCAGTTCCAGTATGCGATCGAAGGTTGGGGAATCACTAACGACGGCGAACGCTTGATTGTGAGCGATGGGACGGCCAACCTTTACTTTTGGGACCCAGAGACACTACAAGAGATCGGCAAGGTGGTTGTCCATGATGACTTGGGCCCAGTCGTGCGACTCAACGAACTGGAGTTTATCGAAGGTGAAGTGTTTGCCAACATCTGGTACACTGACTTGATCGCTCGTATCAATCCCGGAAATGGGCGCATCGTTGGATATATCGATCTCAGTGGTTTGCTCCCTCCTGAAGACCATGCACCTTCGACCAATGTACTCAATGGCATCGCCTACGATCCTACTTTAGATCGGCTGTTTGTCACAGGCAAACGTTGGCCTAAACTCTTTCACATCGATCTGGTTGCACCCACCTACAAGACTTATCTCAACCATCTAATAAACGAACACTGTACCAAGGTTCATCACGCTACTTATGCCACGTTTGATCTTCTGAATCTGCCGTCACTTACAATCTGCGGACGAGCGCTGGCAGAACAGAGACCGTCCAGCACTAAATGATCAGTAGCGACGAGAAACCTGTAATGATCTGCAATGGCTGCAAAGGTCGTGGTCAAAGGATGTAGAATTGATTCCGCAACATGGTCGTAGCCATCATTAGATTTTGAGCACCAGACCTTCATCCAATAATCCTTGCATTAATTCGAGCACATCGGGATCTGTCGTGCCAGTTTCCACAGCACACGATTCGGCTAAGTCTGCCGAGATCGTAGCGAGTGGGGTCTGACCGTCGAGCCTTTCCCAAAGAAAACTCCCGGTGGCATTGAGCGAAATATAGACGCCTGTATTTAGGTTTATGATCACAGTCTGGCCTTCGACGGTTTCATGTGCGGTGTTTTCGGCGGGTTGGAAGGTGTCATTAAGTGAAAGCATGCTTACTCACTCACTCTCCTTTTATAACTGCTCTGATTCCAGGGTGCCTGGACGATTGGGATGAAGTGTTTCTCTAGCAAAGGCAGGGCGGCTATAACGCAGCATGCCCAGAATAAAGGACACGGCAGTGTAGGTATAGTAGAACCAATGCCGTGGAATAACAAGTAGCGAGAACCGTCAGCTTCGCTTCTCTGCAAGCCAGCGATACAGCGGCCAGTTGAGCCGAGACAAGACCAAGGCAAAGAGGCACGCCGGCGCCAGCAGCCAACCCTGCCAGACGGTCCCCGCCAGACAAAGTATGATCAACCAAACCAAGATCACACTGGCACGATTGCCCGTTTGTAAATTAAGATCATTTACGAAAGCGTGATGTCTAAGAATCAATTCCTGAATCCATTCTATGATCTCAGGTTTGTGGCTGTGGAAGCGACGGCCACCGATATCAAAACGGAAGTCAGCAAATGTCAGGGTTCGTGCAAACCCTCCAACGGCCTCGCCTTTTTCGATCACCGTCACCTAGCGCTGGCGACGCGCCAGATCGAGTCCGGTCGTCAAACCCGCCATACCGCTGCCAAGGATGATGATGCGTTCTGATGTGGTGGAGATCATGTGAGTTTAGGTGAGGGTACAGTTGGCCGATCTAATCACTGAGCCGTTCGGCATCGGCAATGCTGCCAACCACGAGAAATTCGTCATCTGCTTCGATCGTGGTCCTGGCGGGCGGGTTGACGATTACGTTGTCGCCACGGCGAATGGCCAGAACATTGAGTCCATACTTCCGGCGCAAGTCTGCCTCGACTAGAGTCTGGCCGAAGTAACGGTCGGGAGCCAACATTTCGACCACGCAGACTTCTGGGCTGATTTCGAGATAATCTACAAAATCGACTGCCGACAAGCGACGTGCCAAACGGACGCCGGCTTCATGTTCAGGTAGAATGACTTCATCTGCGCCGACCTGCCGTAGAATATCCTTTTGTGTGCGGGTTTGAACTTTGGCGATCACGTGGCGCACACCCAGCTTTTGTAAAGACACAGTTGTGAGGACATTGCTCTCGAAATCCGTACCGATGCAGACGATGGCTGTGTCGAAGTGATCCGCGCCGATTTCCCTTAGTGCATCGATATTGGTTGAATCCAACTGGGCAATATGGGGAATGTCTGCAGAGCGCCGTTCAACGGCCCGGTAATCTTTGTCGATGGCTAATACATCATGGCCATTGTCTAGCAACGAGCGAGCCAGGCTTGAGCCGAAACGACCTAAGCCAATCACAAGAAATTCTCGTTCCTTGCGACGCCGATCTGATTTTCCAATGCTGAATCTTCGATTTGAACCCATTAGATTTTCTCACTACTGGTTTTTGCCGGCGGGTTTAGCCAAGGACAACCTGTTCTGAGGGATAGCGTACATAGGTCGGGCGTTCGCGCTGAGCCAGTAGAACAACCAATGTCAGAGGACCTAGCCTGCCCCAAAACATAGTAAAGGCGATGAGCAGTCGGCCTATCGAATCAAGATTTTGGGTGGCGCCGAGTGAATAGCCCGTATTCGAAAAAGCGCTGATGACTTCAAAAACGATCGGTAGAAATGCCGCCGACGGTAAATCGGCCAGCAGTGCCATCGTTATCACAAAGCAGAGGATGGTGGCTACTGTCATAATTGCAACAGCTTTAGCGATGGTCTCTAGCGGTATGGTGCGAGCGAAGATGACTGCGCGTGGTAACCCTCTCACAGTCGATTGTACGGCCACCAGGAGTACGGCGATGGTGCTCATAGTGACACCACCTGCCATTGATGCTGGCGCTCCACCGACGAACATAGAGGCCATTATCGTCAGTTGGCTGGCATGGCCCAACTGGTCCATAGGAACGATAGTTAATCCTGCTGTTCTTGCCGAGACCACGGTGAACAACGTTTTCCAGAAGCGTTCGCCTACGGGCATGGAGCTGAATACAGATCCTCCAAAAACACCATCCATTGCCATAAAGGAAAAACCAAAAACATAGAGTGATAGGGTGAGCACCAACGTTAGGCGTGTGTGCACCGAGAGTCGTTTATCCCAATAATATGTAATCAGGTCGACGCCGACAATAACGCCTAGTCCGCCGAGGATGATAAGTGACATCATCACTGCTAACGTATAAGGATCGGTGTCGTATCCGAACAACGTTTCACCGGCGCCAGCGAAGAGATCGAAACCGGCATTGCAGAAGGAACTGACTGAATGGAACAAAGCCAAATACGCCCCTCTGAGATCGCCTAAGGTATGCCGCCACCGTAACCATAAAGCTGTGGCGCCTATCAACTGAATGGCGATAGTGGTCGCCAGCACCATAAGCGTGAATCGGGCGATCTTCGTGCCTTCGAACACGCCCAATGATTGCTTGATGAGCATGCGTTCGCCAAGACCAACTCGACGTCCGATTAAAGTAAAGAGTAACACGGAAAAGGTAATGAAGCCAACGCCGCCGATCTCTATAAGGACCAGCACAACGATCTGGCCGAATAACGACAGATCGAGGGCAGGGGTAATCACGACCAGTCCCGTCACTGTCGTGGCGCTGGTAGCAATAAAAAACGCCTCTTCCCATGTAAGGGGCCGGTGTGAAGCTGCCAGAGGTAGTCTCAGCAGCAAGGTTCCTACCAGGATGATGAGTGCGAAGCCGATCACCAGAATCAGCGAGTTTTTCCTGGCCAACGGACTATGTTGTGCCAAGCGTGCATGTACAGAAGGTTCGTACGTTTGGTCAGACATCTATGCCGGTCAATGAATAAGGTGTCAGGCGTCAAAGTGTGCTTGCAAACCGCCTGACATTATACATCAACCGCAGGGAAACGCAGTTCCGTTGGATCTGTGCGCAGTTCCGCTGGATCTGTGCGCAGTTCCGCTGGATCTGTGCGCAGTTCCGCTGGATCTGTGCGCAGTTTCACTGATCTGTGTTAGGGTGCAACGTACTATCCGTTTAAGTAGATGCAGAGTTTAAGGTGCTAGATTTAAGATTTAAGATTCAAGCGCGGCGTTGCTTCAATCTTAAATCTTCAGTCATCAATCATCAGTCTATAAACATTCTTACAAAACGAACACTACGCCAGGATGTCGCGCAGGGCGTAGAAGAGGTCCGGATAGCGGAATTGAAAGCCAAGTTCGAGCAAACGATTGGGTAGCACTCGCTGGCCGTCTACAACCAAGGTGGCGATCTCGCCCAGGGCAAGGCGCATTGCCGTTTCGGGAACGAAAAAGAAGCCGGGGCGATTGAGCACGCGGCTCAACGTTTTGGTGAACTCCTTGTTAGTGACGGGGTTGGGCGCGGTCAGGTTGAAGGCGCCTGAAGCCTGATCATTCTCCATAATAAAGCGGATGGCTGCGATTTCATCTTGCATGTGAATCCACGACATCCACTGATCGCCACCCCCCAATCGGCCACCGGTAAAGGTTTTGAACTGGAAGACGCTGAAGGAGAGTGGCCCTCCGGCCATCGTCTGCACCAGACCGGTGCGGATGACGGCGCGCCGAACACCCATTTCTGCTATCGACGCCGTAGAATCTTCCCAAATGACACAGGACTGACCCATGAAATCATCGCCTGGCGGGCTATCCTCGCTGAAGATGCTGTCATGCGTGTGCTGGCCGTAATAGCCGATGGCCGAGGCCTGGATTACGATCTTGGGTTTGTCGCCCGCCGCTTCGACTGCGTCGACCACGGCCAATCCCGCGTAAATGCGGCTTTCTTGGATAACCTGCTTGCGTGCGTCACTCCAACGACTGGGTAGGCTGCCTGTGCCGGCGATGCTCTCTCCAGCCAGGTTGATGATAGCGCCGGCGCCGTCGGCCAGGTGTCCCCAACCATCGGCAGAGCGCCCATCCCACTTGTGTACCTTGACGCCTGCCGGGAGCTTGGCCGCCTGGTCTGCGGGATTGCGTGAAAGTATGATAACTTCGTGGCCGTCAGAGACTAGAGCGGCAGTCAGCGGTTTGCCGATGAGCCCTGTGCCACCAGTGATAATGATGCGCATAATGTTTCTCTAGTTTTCGCGGTATTGGCTGTCGTTGCCTGCTGTCTTATCGAGCCATTCAAGAACAGGTTTTCCTCGTTCGTCCAGGTATTCGCCGGCAGCTTGGCAGTAGGCTTTTGTGTAAGCGTCTAATAGTTCGAGTGGAACTGAGCGATTGCTCAACAGGTCCGATACCCACAGCAGCTGTGTCCCCAGTAAATCCATATCTCCCAGGTTCAAGGCGGCGATGATGTTTTTGGAGAGATACTCGTTGATTCCGGCAATACCATTGGTGGGCATGGGCGTATTCTTGATGTTCATGAGCGCCTGCACGCGCGCATGAATAAAGGGTTGTTGGGTGAGATAATGTGCTAGAGTATCAGGATACTGCATGGGGGTTATATCGGTGGTGGGGATGGGCTGAGATGTCTGCAATAAGCCTTCGATCAGTGCCGGCGCTTCTTCTAGTGTATCGCCCAAATAGTGGCCTGGAATCCGTGAACGCAGATCGGGATAGAGGTTGAAGACCAGACCGCCATAAGCAAAAGGAACTTCTATACTGTTCAGGGCCTGGCCCATCTCTCGCAGCGTGGCGGCGGTGTAAAGTTGTTGCGCCGTGAGGATGGCGATATGGGGTTGGATTTGCTGGATGGTGGGCTCGAATCGCTGCAGGGGGACGCTGGCGCCTAGATAGAGCGTTGTCCATCCCAGGCGGCGCAATAACCATGTCAGCAGCAAGGGGCTGAAGCTGTGGGCTTCTTCGGGTGGGCAAGCGATGAGGATGC
>PIVW01001199.1 GCA_003353825.1 Chloroflexota bacterium | reverse complement strand
CTCTTTATAGATGCTGTCGCTTACATAAAGATCGTTGTTGACCGTCGCGCCCTGCGTTTGTGTCAGAAGCGCGGTTTCCTCTGTTTTCAGGTAAGGCTTGGAACCCGCCCCGTCAGAAATTTGCAAGCCCCAAACTTCAAAGGTTGCAGGGGCATGTGCAGAAAAAACAAACAGATCGAACCACGGACCACCAGTACCTTGAACAATGTCAGAGTCAAATCGCTGCCACCTATCATTAGCAATCCAAGGGGCTGTATTTTCCGTATCTAGTCGCGCTGTAAGCTGAGTCCCACCGCTAACGTGTCTAACCCATCCAGACACGTTGTAAGTGTCGGCTTCAATTAATCCCAACGTCCCTTGTCTAATTAGTCCAGCGCCGGGACCACCGAATGAAAGAGTATCGGCGGTCATTGTTCCATCAGGCGCGATTGCATTATTAGCAGTGACGACCGGAGCGTCTGTTGATCCGGGAACCCATTCAGCGTTATCTAATTCTTGCGAATAGGTTAGTCGGTTCTGGACCTTACCACGACCACCATAAGGCGTGTTGGTGGAGTTCACGATTTCGGTGTGCGCTGGCTTGATGATTAGCGCGTGGTCTTCAATGCCGTTGACGTCATGCGCGGCGAATACGATGTGACCGTAATCGGCTGAATAATCATCGTTCTTAAACAGCATACCAGCGGCGAGGTTATTGGCACCACGGTTGACGATAGAGGTATAAGTGTCGTCGGTTCCGTCCTCGTTGACTAAATCAAGACCGACGATACTAGACCAATTAGTCGTGCTTGGGCTATTCGCAAACAAGCAAGCCCCACTCACCCCGTTTAATTTAAGTACAGTATCAGTGCCGAGATCATTGCTAGAGGCGATCTTGTAATCGTCTCCGTCGCTGTTATCAATTCCGGTCACCCAACGCTGACCGCCTGTCAGGAGGTATTGCA
>PIVW01001198.1 GCA_003353825.1 Chloroflexota bacterium | reverse complement strand
TGGTCGGCGTGCTGGTCGGCTGAGGCGTAGCTGTAGGCCCGGGGGTGTTAGTTGGCTGGGGTGTCGCCGTCGGCCAGGGGGTAGCTGTGGATGGCACTGTGGGAGTTGCCGTCGCTGTCTGCACCGGGAATTCCACTTCATAATGAGGGCCCACGTAAAGGGTCGTGCCCGAGCTGTCCACCTTTTTCACGCGGTTGCCATCGCCGTCGTAGGTGAAGGTGGTGGTTTGTCCATCTCTATTTACCTGCTCGAGACGATTTTCGGCATTATAGCTCATGGCATCTGTATTGCCGTTGCCAATGCGGGTGTCCATGTTGCCGTTGTTGTCGTAGCCATAGCTCACGCCATTGTAGCTGGAGGCGGCATGGACGGGTCCGGCGTTATACTCGTAGCTTAGGTTGTTTCGAGTATTGAAGTTGCCGTTTGCATGATATGTGTAGCTTATATTGCTGTACGCGCCCTCGACGCCATCGGCGAAAGCGCTCTGCAGCCGGTCGAGATCGTCATACGTGAAACTCTGCGTTTGGGTATTGCTAGCGATCTTGTCTTCGATTCTCAAGATGTTGCCCACAGCATCATAGGTGTAGTTCAGGTCCTGCAGGCCACTGGTATCGATGCGCTCGAGTCGGCCCAGACCGTTGTGGGTCGTCCAGGGATAGTACTCGTTGGTGGTGGTCCAGGTATTGCCGTTGTTATATCTTACGCGCTCTGTCAACCTGCCCGCTGCGTCGTATTGCGAACTCTTGACGTATTCGACGCTGCCTTGATTGCTCATCAACGTCTCCAGCAAACCCTGGGCGTTGTACCCGTAGGTCACCACCTCTCCGTCCGGGTAGGTCATGGTCTGCACCCGCTCAGCGTCGTCATAGGTGTAAGCAGTTGTATAGGTGATGCTGTCGATGGTTTTGCTTTCGTTCTTCACCCGACCTCGTTCGTCATATACCC
>PIVW01001197.1 GCA_003353825.1 Chloroflexota bacterium | reverse complement strand
GGAAGCTGGAATCGCCCAACCTGGGCGACCAATAGCCATCATGGCCGGACTGCCGTTGGGCACGCCCGGAGCAACCAACATGCTCAGGATTGCCGAAGTGCCAAGAAGGAACTAATACCTGCCGGTATGGGCATCTGTTTTGCAGAACGGTGTAGCGCTTTGGGAGCAACCCGCTCATGGTTGTTTGCATGATAACGCGATCAATCTGATCCCAGACAGGAGCTTTTAGCGTGACCGGCAGAACCAAGACAGGTTGTATTTTTTGTGACACCAACCAATTCGAGATCCTCGCGGAAAACAATCTGGCTTTCGCCATCCGTGACAAATATCCTATACGCCCGCTACACACCCTCGCCGTTCCAAAACGGCACGTCATAGAATATTTTGATTTGAACAATGATGAGTTGGCCGACATCCAGGAGCTTTTGCGATATTGCCGACAGCACATAATCGATATTGATGTGGAGGTGGGAGGCTTTAATGTCGGGGCCAATGTAGGTTTTACTGCTGGTCAGAAGATTGAGCATGTACATGTACATTTGATACCCAGAAGGCATGGGGACACCCCACCACCCCCAGCCAAACCGCCAGAGGATTGACCTCGCCGCAATACCTACTACACCAATGAGCCTTGACCTTCCTGTTGCATTAAGCTTATCTGAAAGCAGCCTTAAAAATACTACGAGAAACACGATACAGCCATGGCCGACACTAGCCTAATCCCACGTATCAGCTGGACCTGCCGCCATTCTTGGAAACGGGCATCCATCAACACCTTTTGGTGCCTGCTCGGCTGCTCAATCGGGGATATGGGAACAATCCTTTTCTTCCAGATTACCGGTCTGCCTTGGTCAACACTGGCAATAATGATCCTTGCTATTATCAACGGCCTGCTGACATCTATTGCGCTGGAGACGATCATCCTCTCTCGGCAAATGGCGTTGAA
>PIVW01001196.1 GCA_003353825.1 Chloroflexota bacterium | reverse complement strand
AATATCGGGCTCCAGGTACTTATCAGCCGACAGGTGAATGAAGCCTGTCTCTCCATCCCATTTTTCGTCTTCACCGAGCTGATCCGAAAGAGCATAGATCACATGCAGGTTGGGATGTTTTTTGGCAAGTTCCTCGAATTGTTCGAGATAGAACACATCCTGTGTGGTACGGCAGCCGAAGAACAGCCAGCAGACACGATCAGGCCACTTATCGTAGAGGGTATAGATGATATTTCTCATAGGCGCCATACCGCAGCCGCCGCCGACACATACGATTTCCACCGACGGGTCCTCATTGAGCCAGAACTCGCCGTAGGGACCTGTAAAGCTGATCGGGTCACCGGCACTTACGTTGTGCAGATAGGTAGAGCCTATACCGCCGGGAATTATTCTGACAACAAGCTGGACGATATTGTTTTCATAAGCGGGCGAACTGATAGAGTAGGCACGGAAGACCGGACCATCCGGAGACGGGGCCTGGACCTGAACATACTGGCCCGGCCTCTGCGAAATCTCCGCCGGCTCATTGAGACGCATAGTTATCTCTTTTATATCGTGGGTCAGTACTACGGAACTCTCTATCGTGGCGGTGAACATCTTTACATCGAGCAGCTCGGCGGGTATCCGAACGTAGATGTCCTCGCGAATCTTTACCTGGCAGGCCAGGCGAACATTCGAGCGAATCTCCTTACGGTCAAGATACGGTGTTTCGGTGGGCAGTAACGGCCCGCCGCCGGCAGGGATAGTGATCTTGCAGTGTCCGCAGGAGCCCTTGCCGCCGCATGCTGATGGTATAAAAATATCGTTGGAATAAAGGGCGGCGAGCAGGGTCTGGCCGCCGTTGACCTCGAGGGGTTCTTCACCTGCGTTGATATCGAGCTTACAGATGCCGTAGTTTATCAGCAGGCGTTCGGCGACCATCAGCAACGCCGCAAGCGCCATTGCC
>PIVW01000519.1 GCA_003353825.1 Chloroflexota bacterium | reverse complement strand
CCCACACACCCCACACACCCCACACACCCCACACACCCCACACACCCCACACACTCGTAACACTCGTAACAGGGAATGGAGGCAAAAAGAAATCCGCCAAGTGGACGGGTTAAAAGTGTGCGGTGTTTGGTGGTATCGACCACAAGAGTCCTTGTTAATCTGATAGGCTTGCTGTCAGTTTAACATTACCATCAATTGCATAATGTCTGGAAAACTTGAAAGTACCCGTCTCCTTGGTTTTCCTATTGATTACTGTGAAATTACGGACAACCGTGCATTGGTCTTGAACACCAGGCGCCCACGTCAATCGGTTGTTGTAGACTTTGTGACCTACATACCCCACACCGCCGTTAATTCCAATACCCTCAAACCATACAGTCTCTGTGAGCTCGTAATGCGGCATTCCTTTTGGATCTGGAATATTTTGATATTGAAAGTGGATCGTAGCTGTTCCAACAATATCTTCGTTACACGCGTAGAAAAACCAAGGTTCATCTCCGTAGTTCTCTACAGTTGCTTCATTCTTAAGCATAACTGTGCCGCCTGTGGCGAGCGTTTTGGTGAGGAAGTGCCATTCCAAGTTACAACAGGGCTGTACGTGCTGGATATAGAAAAGGGAGAGCTAGGCTTAGAAGTGAGCCATGTCAAGCATATATATGGAGATTTGTTGGCTAGCGTCATAGGCAGGTGTCGCCAACGCCGCGTTTCACCTTGTCCGTACATCGCAAAGGTGATTGCTGAACGAACGTCGCTAGGGAAACGCGCCCCCTCCAATTCCGCTACCTGCTACTTGAGGACTAGCTGATTCGCAGGGGGGGAGTGTACGGTTACGCAGCCTCGACGAACTCGTCGAACTCGTCGAACTCGTCGAAATGGAAAGCCATCGCTCGCCCTACTCCTTCAGGATTTTTGGCGGCAATCATAGCGACAATCTGCTTCTGCTCTATATGGAGCAGATATCGTTCATCCAGGCTCATATGAAGGCCAAGATTCCCGATCATCACGTTTCGCAGGGCATCACTAATGCCGCTAATCAGATAATATAAAAATGTGTTATGAGTAGCCTCGGCTACCAGTAAGTGGAATTGTATGTAGAGTTCCGCAAAGCTGTCGGGGTTATCAATGCGGCTTTGCATCTCGGTTAGTAGAGCCTGAAGTTCTTTCACCTGTTCTGGAGTACGCCGTTGGGCGGCCAGCTTGGCGCTCTGTATTTCGATACCATGATAAAGCTCCAGGACAGGTTTGATGTTTTCTTCTTCCAAGGTGACGGCACGCTCGAAGAATGAGGTCAGAATATCCTCATTCATGGGGCGGACGATGGCTCTACGGCCAGCCGCCAACGAAATCACTCCTCGCCCTTCTAGTATTTTTAGGGCCTCGCGCACCACCGGCCGGCTCACACCATGGACACGCACCAGTGCAGCCGCTGTAGGTAGCGCGTCACCCGGACCGAGTTGCTCACGCTTAATCTGATTCAACAGGGTATCAGTCAGTTGCTCGACCAGCGATTTATTGCTTAGTTTAGTTTTCATTATGCACCGTCCAAGAATGTGATGGGGTGGGTTGACGATATTTGATGGGATGTGCAAACATAACAAATGTATCTTATTCCATAATTCGGGGAACCAACTCGTCCGCGTAGGTGATGGCAGATCATCATCGAACAGTACGATCAGAGAGGAACGTCCGTCCGGTTGTTGGCCGGATACCACTTGTGTTAGCAACGCACTTGAATTGGGGGTTCACTTTTTGCGATGATTTTCAGAATGTCGTTTAGACATCTTTTGGTTACGGTTATTTACGCTGATCTAATTCAAGTGTAGCCCTCCCTCATCTGTTGCGGATGGTGGTTATAGCTTATTCTCATTTTTGTTGAACTATGACATTGTGGTTCACATTTCTGAGTATGCGACGAAACCATGCTATACTGATTTATCTGCCAGCATAGCGGATTTTCACGACGCTGTATGTAAACCAGTTCACACCGCCAGTGTAAACTGGTTTACATTGCCCGTAAGGATGATTCCATTTAGAGTTTGCAACATCCATAAGTGCTGGCAGATTCGTGTCTCGAATGTTGCACTCGCAGCGCATAATTAGAATTACTGGGCATATTGCAGACTTCGCTTCATTCTCGATTTCTAATTTCTACCGGTTTTGCATTTTCTCATCTGTTGATCAACGATGACGCTGAAAGCGAACACTCAGTAGCGAAAAGGCGTAAATCGCTGATTGGTACGGCTAGTCTGAACACGTTGCTGTATATTCCTCTGGGCACGAAGTCAGAAGTATCAACGGTCGGCGCACCCAATGTTGGCAGGATTCGATGCACCCCATACTGATTATTAGTGAAATCTCTAAACGAGAACTGTTGCACCAGACCGATCTCTTCTCGACACTCAAAGAAGATGAACTCAGCGCAGTTACGGGCGCCCTCGTGAAACTAACGCTAACAAAGGGGTCCTCGATATTTGAAAAGGGCAGCGCGGGGCGGAATTTGTATATCGTTGACTCGGGCGTCATCCGTATCTGTATGTACAGTGAGAGTGGGCAGGAAGTGGCGATTACAGCTTATGGTCGTGGGCAGTGTATTGGCGAACTCGCTCTACTGGACGGCAAACCCCGCTCTGCCAGCGCCGTGGCCGAGGTTGACTCGACCCTCTATTCCCTGCATCGCGACGACTTTCGGCGTGTTTTGGCTGCGAACCCCCACGTAGCGCTTAAGCTCCTTGCCGTGCTCAGTCAGAGAATACGTCACACAGGCAGCTTTGTCGAAGAACTGGCATTCCAGGACGTGCCGACACGACTGGCGCTGGTATTGCACCGTCTGGCGCAAGATTTCGGAGTAATGGACGACCGCTGTGCCGTGCTGCTGAACATCTCGCAGGAGAACCTAGCAGGCTATGTCTCTGCCTCGCGGGTAGCGATCAACCGGGCGCTGGGCGTTCTATCCAGCGAAGGCCTGATTGAAGTACAACCTAAGAGGGGTATCTGCATCATCGATATGGAGGGATTGTTGCAGAGTAACGCAGAATAACAGCGGTGCAAGAACTCGGCGGTAGCACCGCACTGAAACTTGGAGCATCAAGAGACTCAACGGAAACGGGTTCATGAGCAAACTTCTCTGAGAAGAATCACACCAACACAGAGGTGATCATGAACCCGCAAGAGCGATTTTGCCCTAATGAGGCTTGCCCTCAAGGGGAAACGATGGTTTCCGACTCTCAGTTGAAGTGCTGTTCTACTAGTCCATCCAATCTGAGCAGAATGCAGCCTGTGACAGTGAGACGTAAGTTCTTAACTCTGTAATTTCGTGACATAGAGAGAATCGAAACGATTTATGCGCCTGAGGATTAATCTATTTGTTGCAGTGATGGAATAGTAGTAAAATTACACCGTGTTCGGGCTTACGGACACACCTTGACAATTCGATTGTTTTAATACATGGAAAAGGTCAGTTTCAAGCAGTTCTTGCTATTGAAGTTCCCCTTTTCTACGCAAATTCATGCCCCCGTAGCTCAGTGGATAGAGCACCGGACTTCTAATCCGATGGTCGTAGGTTCGAATCCTACCGGGGGTGCTCTAGTATTATATATGGGGTAGTTCCGAGAAATAACACTATATAACCATTGGTGCTAGTTTTAGAGACAATTTCGGCCCAAAAGTGGTCAAGATTCCAACGTTATGCCGAAATGGGACATCTGCTCAGTCCAGTATTCAGCAAATACAGGATTTTACCGAATATTATTCGGCAGAATCGAAGATCTGATTAATTAATGACTTAAACCACTACCTCTGGTAGTGGAACAAGAAACGGTTCTACCGGTGTATTGAGTATGACGAGTACCATTAACAGATCGGAAGAAGCGAAACTGCCAGGGATGTGCT
>PIVW01000075.1 GCA_003353825.1 Chloroflexota bacterium | reverse complement strand
GAATGACGGGGTTTCACCTGCGAAAATGTCTGATACTGGGGAAGTTCGTTCCTCAGTCGAAGTGCAACATGTGCTTGCCTAATACAGTATTTCCCACGATCACAACATCGACCACATCTTCACGCTGGACACCAGCGTTCTCACACAGTTCACCGACCAATTGATTCAGTCCCTCGACAACAGCGTTTCTGAGGGTTTGCGCCCCGCCAGGTGTCTTGAAAGCGTAGTTTATACGGCTGATGATATCCTCACCGTAGCTAATTTGAGGATTCATCATACCCTGCGCTGCCAGGGTCTCGCCATCGCAGAGATCAACTAAATAGCCGGCGATCCCGGTTGAACCCAGGTCAACCGCCAGCCCAACCTCCCTGGCGCCAGATGAACGCACGGCTACGATCTCATTCCGTTGTTGATGCACCGACACGCGCATACGCCAGTCATGAGCACGCAGGTCATCAGAAAGCGTATGTAAGATGCCAAGATCGATGGTTGGGATCGTCTCAGCGTCCGCGGGCAATGCCTGCAGCATGCTGTCTGCATCTGCCAGCGGATGATCGATGGAAGGGGAAGGTATATCGACATCGAGCCCGTAGACAGCAGGGTTCAGATCAACAGTAGCGTCCTCGCTCTCCACCTGCGAGCGCATCGGCGAATCCAGAGATTCGGGTGGTATACCGATCTTGCAGTCACTTTGGGGATAGGTCATGCAAGCCAGTCGATACCCCTCCTCCAGATCATCAGGGCTTAGAAGCATGTCTTCATTATCCGTAATCTCGGAAACATCTCCTGCCAATAGCCTGACCTGACAGCTTCCGCAAACCCCAAAGCCGCCGCAATCTCCCGTGAGATCGACACCGAATAAGCGTGCGCTCTCCAACAATGATGTATCGTCTGGCACTTTTCCCCTACGACCGATGGGTGAGAATTCTATGTGATGTTGTTTGCTCATGGTCGCGTGGTCGCGTGGTCGTTTGGTCGCGTGGTCGCGTGGTCGGTTGGTCGTTTGGTCGCGTGGTCGTTTGGTCGATTGGTCGCGTGGTCGATTGGTCGCCTGGTCGGTTGGTCGCGTGGTATGAAGCGGAAGTTAGTCGTTGATTGTTAGCTGTTAGCTGTTGAGTGTTTGGTCGATTGTTGCTTGTTGTTTCGATAAGTGTAATCGTGGGGCGAAATGGTTGTAAAACTACGGCGCCAGGCCTCAAGGCGTTGAGGTCTGGCGCCAGTATCCTAGAAGTAGGGTTGGTTTAGCCGTAGCGCCCGTATTCTCGTGTGAAGTCGAACATGGCCTTGAGGTTTTCAGGCTTGGCTTCGTCGAGCATAACCGAGGTATCCATGATAAAACCGCCATCTTTGCCGGCGACATCGATGGCCATCTTGCAATAGTCTTTGACATCGTCCGGTGTACCTGAAACGAGCATTGAGTTAGGAACATTGCCCATAAGACAGATGTTTTCGCCCAGAACGTCGGTCGCTTTCTTGATGTCGGTTGCCGAGATGTGATAGATCACTTTGCCAGCAGGCATATCGGCAATGGTCTCCAGACGGCTTTCGATATCGGCCTCCCAGTACACCAAGGGAATAACACCCTGATCAATCAATGCCAGCATCCCCTCTTTTAGGAAGGGCCAGTAAAATTTTTTGAACTGCTCGTCAGACATGAAATCTCGGGTGGCTTTGTGGATCCATATCCAGCAAAGGGGCATGTCTGCGCCAGCGGCGCCAGAGCCATATTCAATGAATATCCTGGTTGTGACCTCAAGTGCTTGTAGCAGTTCTTCGGGCCGGCGGCGAATGTCGCCCAAGATCTCTCTTGTCCCACGCAACGTATCGCCGATGATGTCAAAAGGCGCCCAGTCGAATGCGGCCCAGGCAATAGGGAAGCCCTTATCCTTGATCTCGCCAATGTATTGGAAGATAGAGCCCCACCATTCATTTACCAATGCACCGGCTTCGGCGGCGATGCGGAATGATTCTTGCATTTCGGGTGTGGAGAATGCACCCATTCCGAACCAACCGGACCACATCATACGTCGCATCGTAGGAATACCTGCAAATCCTTCAAAAACACTGAAGGCACGTGGCATCCATTTGGTCATCATAAAATCGGAGGGGTCATTGATGAAATCAGGATATTCGTCAGCTGACATCATTTCATTTTCGACATACTGATACATCACATTCTCGTCCAGGCCGTGGCCGGGCCATTTCATGTAATTCATGCCCATCATCTTCATGGGTTTGGCGGGGTAGGCCAGGACAGGGCCGAAATCGAGATCTGGTTGGTAGTAATCCAAGAAGGAATGGCAAGCCCGACGCGCTGCCGCATAATCGTTCATCGCTTCCTGCAAGGTCACACCACCGAAGGTATAAGGGAAGAGTTGGTAGGGACCAAATACCGGGACGGGTCACAGACTTGCCACTTGCCACTTGCCACACACATCGACAAAAAACTGTCGATGATTTTGCGTAAGCGCCTAAACAAGCAGTAAAGGCCGAGATAACAGCAAAAATTGTAGGGTTTGAACGCGCTTTTCCCCGTGAAACCCTATGTTTTCCTCTGCGATCTTTGCGTCCTTTGCGGTTAATAGGCTTTTTTCAGTGGACTCAAACATCATAGCTCTACGAATTCAAGGACTCTGCCATGCGAAAGTATGGGCAGGGTCTTTTGTTTACAGAAATTGACCGATTCAGCCATTGACACCCCCTCAACTTCATGTTAGCATGTACCTTACTAGACTTTCATAGTCGTCTCTATACCATTTATCTATCCTCGCCCTTTTTGTGATGACCCTCCAACCCGAATTCGACCGCACAGGACCTGTGCCGATCTATCAACAGATCAAAGATTGGATTCGACAGCAGATTCTCAGCGGTTCGTGGCCCAGCCATTACAAACTACAGGCCGAAACAGATCTGGCAGAGACTTTGGAGGTGAGCCGGGGCACGGTACGCAAAGCCATCGCCGAACTGGCCGAAGAAGGCCTGCTCATGCGCACACATGGTAGAGGCACTTTCGTCGCTGCCAATGTGTTAGAGCAGCCGTTGGGCAACAATATGGTCACCTTCTCAGAAGATTTAATCAGTAAGGGGATACCCTTTGAGACAAGGGTCTTGGCCAAGCGGATCATCCAGCATGATACAAGACTGGCAACCCGCTTACAGACTAGTGCAGATAAGTCCACCTTTTTCTTCTTGAAACGTATACGTTTTATCGAGGATGAGCCGGTTGTGTTGTCACACAACTACGTGCGGTATGATGTTTGTCCTGGTATCGAGATGCTAGATTTCCGGCGGCTGCGTCTGTTTGAGGTGTTGGAGTTTCATTACGGACTGCATCTCGAACGTGGGCGCAGGGCTTTTCAGGCCCAACTGGTCGAGAAAGGGATTGCCGATAGTCTGGACATGGCGCCAGGCAGCGCCATCATGTTTCTTGAACAGGAAACATATCTAGGTGATGGTTCTCTGGTGGAGTATTCTGAAGTTTGGATGCAGGGTGATAGCTTTATATTGACGGCCGATATGCAACGTTCAGGCATCCACGCGACCATCATCTCCACTAACGATACGCTAACTGTCGACAACATCACGGCACTGGCATAAATCAAACATGGAGAGAGTATGATGAGCAATAATGTTCAAAACAAGGCGCTAACCCACCGCCAACATGTGCTGACAGCCCTACGGCACGAACTACCCGACCGCCAGCCGGTCGATTTCCTGGCCACGCCCGAGATATGGAGCAGATTGCAGGACGATCTGGGCATCGACGAACGCCCCCAGCGACGACGATTTCTTCGATCCCAGATGGGAGGCGATTTTACAACATTTCGAGGTGGACTGCCGGGTTATCTCCTATGATCAATTCTGTAAGCCGCCCGAGTCAGCCCTGTTGCCCGGGGCTGAAGTCAACTGGGTGGGATGCATACAGCCGCTCGACACCCAACCGCTTGGCCGCCAGAAATTACCCGACGGATCCTGGCGGGATATCTGGGGACATGTAATCGGTATCGTTCGTAATCCCACCGGCGCCTACGAGGAGTTCTCTGTGTGGCCGCTGAGTTGGGCTGAATCGGTGGATGACCTAAAAGACCATCCCTGGCCTGAACCCGACTGGTTCGATTTCAGCACCCTACCGGGCCTGATCAACCAGTATGACGCCATGGGCGACTTCCACCTCCGTTTTCGCATCGGCTCAGTCTTCGAGATCGCCTGGCAGTTGCGCGGTATGCAAGAATTTCTCACGGATATTGTAAAGATCCCGGAAATCCCCCTCTACATCATGGATCGGCTCACCGAGGTGTATGTCGAGAACACCCGCACGGTCTTAGATGCGGTCGGTGACCGGCTCGATATGGTCTATCTTTATGATGATGTCGCCACCCAAAACTCGTTGATGATCTCAAAACGTATGTACCGTAAATTCGTGCGCCCCTACCACGAACGCATCATCGACATCGCCAAATCGTATGGCATCCCCGTCATGTTCCATTGCGACGGCGCCCTCTACCCCCTGCTGCCCGACCTGGTTGACCTCGGCATCGATCTGCTCAACCCTGTGCAAACTGACGCCAAAGGCATGGAACCTGAAAAACTGAAATCAGAATTCGGCGACAGGCTTAGCTTTCATGGCGGCATCGACATCATCAAGACCTTGCCGCGCGGCGCCACAGAAGACGTCCGCAACGAGGTCCAGGAACGCATCCGGGTTCTAGGCGATGGAGGAGGCTATATTTTGTGCAGCTCTCACCATATCCAGTCGGATACACCCCTCGAGAATGTCTATACCATGTACGACATGGATACACGTTATCTGCTACAAAAAGAGAAAAACACGCCCGTTGAGGTGTAAATTCTGGTAACGGTGTACGGTTACTTGACAGTTGAGTACGTTTAAACTATAACCCCCCAGACAGCCCCTTAGGACTGAGAATTCAATAACATGCGAAACTCTACGGTCATCTAGAGGAAGCGGTTTCGGATATTATTCTGCCCTAAGTCCTTATCTCAAACTTTTTATCGCTCTTCACTTCACGATTTTGGAGGAAAAATGAGCCGCCAGGAAGAAATCCTAGATGGTTTGTACAACAATACACTCGACGGTGAAGATGAACCTGTCGTCGAACTCACCAATGAAGGACTCGAGCTTGGTATGGGTCCACTTGAGATACTCTTCGAAGGCTTGATCCCGGCGCTGGAAGAGGTAGGCCGCTTGTTCGAAGAGGGCGAGTACTTTGTGCCTGAAATGCTGGTGGCGGCCAATGCAATGGGCGGTGCCATGGGCATCCTCAAACCTCTGATCGCCGAGACCGGCGCCAAGCCGGTCGGTATCTTTGTTATGGGCACCGTCAAGGGCGACATTCACGATATTGGCAAGAATCTCTGCAATGTCATGTTGGAAGGCGCTGGTTTCGAAGTATTCGACTTGGGCGTCAATGTTGCTCCCGAAGTCTTTGTGAACGCCATCAAAGAGCACAAGCCCCATGCGGTGGGAATGAGTGCATTCCTGACCACGACTATGCCCATGTGCAAGGTCAATATCGATGCCATTACCGAAGCAGGGCTGCGAGACCAGGTGAAGATCTTGATCGGGGGTGCTCCGGTCACGCAGGAATACGCCGACGAGGTCGGAGCCGACGGTTTTGCACCTGATGCCAGTGCTACCGTCCGTCTCACAAAACGCCTAATCGGTGTTGAACAACCCGCATAGGACTATCACGTAAGAAATGACTCAATATCAGATACTCTACTGGTACGATATACCCACCCAGGTGCGAGCTAAACAAGGTCGCACTCGCTCAAGCCAGCCTCTGGCGCCACGCTTTATGAATGCCGTCGACCGCGCGGCTATGAAAGCGGGTCTCACCGGCTCTGATGGCTACATGAGCGGTTTTCGCTGGAGCGAAGCCGTTGATAAAGAAGGCACTCCTATGGAAGTGGCCACTGCCATTGCAGCCGTGATAGAGAGCGAGTATCCTGAGATAGATTGGCGCAAAACGGCCGAATTGGCGAAAAACAGCCAGCCAGCCGAATCCTAACCACAGATTTCGCACACACACATCATCCACCGATGACTATTCAAACCGCCAGCCCCCCCATCAAAGAGCCCCAACCCCAAGACGAGGAAAACCCCCTCGTTATCTTTATGCCTTCAGGCCGTCGCGCTCGTGTGGAGCCAGGTACGCCACTGCTCGATGCCGCCCGCCACATGGGTGTGGAGATAGAGAGCATTTGCGGCGGCCGCTTGACCTGCGGTAAATGCAAGGTCCGTATCGAAGAGGGCGTCTTCCAGAAGCACCACATCGAATCCAGTGGTAGACATCTCTCGGCGCCTTCGCAAGCGGAACGTGATCTGCTGCAGGAGATCGGAGAAACTGAGTGCCGGCTTTCCTGCAATGCCCTGGTGCAAGGTGATGCCCTTGTCTTCGTACCAGAAGAGAGCCGGGCGCAGAAACAGATCATTCGTAAATCAGCCACTGAGCGGGAAATAGAAGTGGCGCCCGCTGTTCGCCAATATTACGTCGAAGTCGACGAAGCCGTACTGGGTGAGCACCGGGGTGATTGGGGGCGCCTACAAGATGCGCTTAAGGATCAATGGCAACTCGAGAACTTGAGTTTGGATCTGCCCGTGTTGCAGAAGTTGCAGCCGACTTTACGCCAAGGCAAGTGGCGTGCTACCGCTACTATCTGGCAGGATCGAGAAGTAATCGACCTCCACCCCGGCTACCACAACGGTGCATACGGTCTGGCGGTGGATATCGGTAGCACCACTGTTGCCGGCTATCTCTGCGATCTGCGAACGGGTGAGTTGGTCGCTACCGAATCTTCGATGAATCCGCAAGTGGCTTATGGCGAAGACCTGATGAGCCGCATTTCCTACGCCATGGTCAATAACGATGGCCTGGATAAGATGCACAAAGCCATCATCGACACCCTAAACAAGCTGGCGGTGCGAGCGACCAAAGAAGCGGGGATCCGACCCAGAGATATTTACGAAGCCGTGTTTGTGGGCAACACCACGATGATCCACATCCTTTTGGGCATTGATCCGGTGGAACTGGGTGGTGCGCCCTTTGCCCTGGCGGATCGTGACAGCATCGATCTCAAGGCGCGGGATCTCAGCCTGCGCATGAACCGTTGCGCCAATGTTCATATCCTCCCAGCAGAAGCCGGACATGTGGGAGCCGACAACGTCGGTGTACTCATTGCCGAACCTCCGTACAAACATGAAGAGATCGTGCTTACTGTCGATGTTGGCACCAATGCAGAGATCGTATTAGGCAACAAGGCTTGGATGTTCAGCGCCTCCAGCCCAACCGGGCCTGCCTTTGAAGGTGCACAGATCACCTATGGTATGCGTGCAGCCCCCGGCGCCATCGAACGAGTACGTATCGATCCCGATACGAAGATCGCCACTTTCAAAGTTATTGGTGATGAGCAATGGTCACACGACTGGCAACTGGGCAGCGATGTCCCTCTGGACGAGCAGCCGCAGCAGTTGGCGACTGGCATTTGCGGTTCCGGCATCATCGAGGTGATCGGGGAAATGCTCCTGACAGGTATCATCTTCCCCGATGGACGATTCAATCACACCCTCGATACAGAACTCATGCAGTGGGATGGCCCCAAAGGCAGCTATATCTTGGCAACGGCCGATCAGACGAGCACGGGTGAGGCTGTTTTTGTTACACAGAGTGATGTTCGCAACATCCAGCTTGCGAAGGCGGCCCTTTATGCCGGCGCCAAACTGCTCATGATGCGTGCTGACGTAACACACGTGGATAGGGTCGTGCTGGCCGGGGCCTTTGGCAGCTACATTGATCCAAAATACGCACTGGTGCTGGGCATGATCCCCGATTGCGCACTCGAAAACGTTGTAGCAGTGGGCAATGCCGCCGGTGATGGAGCACGTATCGCCCTGCTCAACCGAGATAAACGGGAAGAAGCGCAAAGAATTTCGCAGTGGGTCCGCTACGTCGAAACGGCAGTTGATCCCGACTTTCAGGACGAATTCGTAGGCGCTATCCACTTACCGCACGCCAGTGATCCTTATCCACACTTGCAGGGAGTTTTGCCCGATTTCGATGCCATGCCCGAACCCCCCAAACCACGTATCCATCGCCGTCGCAGCCGTCCGCCAACACCGGCCTGATGTAGAATAGGTAAACACACGCAGTGAGTATTGGTAGCTGGCTACGCGACCATCCCCATTTCCTCGAACGAGTTTACCAGGGCACGCACGTTTTGTTCAACTGGCTGCATCCGCTCATCTCCAAAATTGGCTATGAGCGCAGCAACCGCCTGATCCATGTGCCCGAGGATTGGGGCAAGAGCCTGATCTTTGATTGCCGCATGTGTGGCCAGTGCATTCTCCTCCATTCTACCGGCATGACTTGCCCCATGTCCTGTCCCAAGAATTTACGCAATGGTCCTTGTGGCGGCGTGCGCACGAACGGCCATTGCGAGGTGATTGCCGAGGTGAAATGCGTGTGGGTCGAAGCGTTCGAACGCACGCAAGACATGCCGATCTACGGAGAGGAGATCATTTGGATTCAAGCTCCTGTGAATCACCAACTGCAGGGAACATCGGCATGGGTAAACATGTTGACAGGCGTTGACACGGAAGTACCGAAAGGCTGGCATGGCACATCTCGCCAGCCAGCTCTACCTTCAAGGCGTAACGTCTCATGACCGACGACACTATTGCCGGATCCAGACTCGAACGCGTCCTTCGCACCGGCCGTTTTGCCGTCACCGCCGAACTGAACCCGCCCGACAGTGCTGATCCACAAGAGGTGTATGATGCTGCCGTTGTGCTATCGCAGGCATGTGATGCCATCAACGCCACCGATGGATCGGGCGCAAACTGTCATATGTCCAGTGTAGCCATCTGTGCACTGCTAGTGCGGGCGGGTTACGAGCCGGTCTTGCAGATGTCCTGTCGTGATCGTAACCGCATTGCCATGCGGGGAGATCTACTAGGCGCTGCCGCTATGGGAGTGCGCAATGTCTGTCTCACCGGCGATGACGTAACCGTCGGCGACCAACCCCAGGCGAAGCGCGTCTTTGATCTGGACGCCATACAACTACTGCGCACGGCTGCGATCATGCGCGATAAAAGCATGTTCTTGATCGGGCGTAAGCTGACGAAGCCCCCCCGTGTCTTTCTGGGCGCCGCTTCCAATCCCTTCGTTCCCCCCTATGACTGGCGGCCTTTGCGTCTCGCAAAAAAAATTGAGGCGGGGGCGAATTTCATACAAACCCAGTATTGTTACGATGTCCCTCGCTTTCGACAGTTTATGAAACAGGTCCGAGATATGAGCTTGCACGAGAGAGTGCATATCCTGGTGGGGGTTGGCCCATTGCGCTCTGACAAAGCGGCCGAATTTATGCGCAGCAAAGTACCAGGTATCGTTATCCCCGACGAGATCGTCGATCGCTTACGTAAGACACCCAAAGGCTTGAAAGTTGCTGAAGGCAAACAAATCTGTATTGAGATTATCGAACAGGTACGGGAAATCGAAGGTGTCGCAGGCATACACCTGATGGCCTATCGCCAAGAAGAATTGGTCGCCGGGATCGTAGAGGCTGTGGGATTGTTGCCCCGCCACCGCCCACTTGATGCTCCCTCACCCAGCGAGCTAGCCCGGCCTCGTGTGATCGCAAACTAGCTTTGCCAGACACCAATTTTTAATCCGCTGCTCAGTTAGGAATCCAGCATGCCGCAGACAGAACAAATATTGACGCCAACCGAAAACGAAGCCCTGAGCAGGGTTTTGAGACGATACCGTGGTCAAGGCAGCCAGGCGCTCTTACCCTGTCTACACGATGTTCAGGCAATCACACGCTGGTTGGACGAAGCAACCTGCACGAGCATCAGTAAAAGTCTGAGCGTTCCCCTGATTCAGATTCACAATGTAATCGAGTTTTACGAACTTTTTTACAGCAAACCCATAGGCAGGCGGATCATCAGAGTGTGTGACGATATGCCCTGTTATCTGGCCGGGAGCGAACATATTGTCAAAGCCTGTGCCAAACAGTTAGGACTGGCGCAAGGCAGTGGCACCACAGCGGATGGCCAATGGACGCTGGAGATACATCCCTGCCTGGGGCGCTGCGAACAGGCGCCATTTCTGATGATAGATGACCAAGATCACGGCCATGTAAAAGTGGATTCAATACCCAAGTTTCTGCGGGGAATCCAATGAGCTATCAAACGGTTCTGACGGCGAGGTTGAATAAGATCGACCCTATCAGCCTGCGAGACTACGAGGGTCACGGCGGATTTGAAGCGCTGGGTCGGGCCATCGATTTGGGTCCAGAACGGCTGATCGAGATCATGCGTCAGGCCCATGTGTTGGGTCGAGGCGGCGCCGCTTTTCCTGCCGGGATCAAGTGGAAGGCTGTCAGCGAAGAACCAGGGCCAAAATATGTGATTGCCAATGCTGACGAATCAGAACCCGGCACCTTCAAAGACCGTATCATGTTGGAGGGTGATCCCTTTTCTTTGATCGAAGGACTGATCATCGCTGGATTTGCAACGGGCGCCGAACAGGGATTTATCTACATCCGGGGCGAATATCCACTGGCCATAGAAAGAGTGCAATCTGCGCTTAATTCGTGTTACCAGGCGGGTTATCTCGGCCGTGATATCTTGGGATCAGGTGCTAATCTCAATATCGAGATACGCAAAGGCGCCGGTGCCTACATCTGCGGTGAGGAAACGGCCTTATTCGAAAGTATTGAAGGTAAGAGGGGATTTCCTCGTATCAAACCGCCATACCCGACTCAAGCAGGTGTGTTCGACTGCCCTACCCTGATCAACAACGTGGAGACTTTGCTCTGTGTGTTGCCATTAGTGCTGCGAGGTCCCAACTGGTTCAAGGATGTTGGTCCTGAAGACTCGCCTGGGCCAAAACTGTTCTGTCTCTCAGGCAGAATTCGTAAACCCGGCCTTGTCGAAGCACCCATGGGTACCCCGCTGCGAGATCTCATCTACGACTCTGGAGGTGGTGTCAGCGGCAGCGGCCAGTTGGGCGGCGTTCTCCTGGGTGGAGCAGCCGGCATGTTTGTGACAGCCGATGCCCTTGACGTCAATCTTGACTTCGCCTCACTACGCGAAATCGATGCAGCACTCGGTTCGGGTGTTGTCATGGTGTTCGATACCTCTGTCGATATGAAACCTGTGCTCAAGCGCATCGCTCATTTTTTCGCGCATGAATCTTGCGGCAAATGTTATCCCTGCCAGTTGGGTACTCAAAGGCAGAAGGAAATCGTGGATCGCATAGCCGCCAACAAGACACGTGCTGGTGACCTCATGCTGTTGACTGACGTTGGAAAGACCATGGCCGATGCCAGTATATGCGGCCTGGGACAAACAGCTTCCGCAGCCATCCTAACTGCATTGGAGCGCTTCGAATATGACGAAGTCAAAGGCGAGTTTAGTCGCTTTGATTACAGACAGTAGCGTATCGATCCAATATATTTCAAGCTATCGTAGCATAATGCAATGTCCATGAGCCCTAGTATTCAAGAAGTCTGGATCACCCTCGACGGCCAATCAATCAAAGTACCGGCTGATAGCACGATCCTTGATGCGGCCCGATTAGCAGGTATCGACATTCCCACAATCTGCTATCACGACCATCTCACAGCCAATGCCGTGTGTCGTGTTTGCGCAGTGGAGTGGCGTGGCAGCCGAACCCTGGTCCCTGCATGTGTAGCTAGTGTCGCGCCTGATGCCGTCATCCAAACCAGCTCGCGTCGTGTGAATCGTGCACGCCGCACCCTGCTAGAAATGCTGGCCTCGGCTACCGATCTGAGCGAAGCACCAGAAATTCAAGCGATGATCGAGAATAGCGACGCCGATCCCAACCGTTTCGGAGAAGATGCCAAACGGCGGACCTTTGCTGAAGTCAAGGACGACAATCCTTTTTATATCCGAGATTATGACAAGTGCGTGTTGTGTTGGCGCTGTGTACAGGTCTGCGCCGAAGATGTGCAGTACACCTTTGCACTAGGCTTCAACAAGCGAGGCTTCGACACCGAGATTGGCACGTTTTTTGAACATGGCATGCCCGACACCAGTTGCGTCTTTTGCGGTAACTGCGTGGGCGTCTGCCCTACAGGTGCTTTGAAAGGAAAGGGCGAGATAGAAAATAAAAAGGCAAAAGGCAAAAGTTGAAAGGCAAAAGGCGGATTGTCAACACGCAACACGCAACACGTAATACGCATCCCATGAAACCAGACCGCATTACCTCAACCACCTGCCCTTTTTGCGGGGTTGGCTGCCAGATACAGCTCAATATCAAAGATGAGAAAATCCTTCGGGTGACGACAGACTTTGATCTAGCGCCCAATTATGGCCAGTTATGTGTCAAGGGGCGATTTGGCACCGATTTCGTGCATCACCCCACGCGCTTGACTCGCCCTCTCATGCGCAAAGATATCCGGCCGGGCGAGCCATTTGCTAAGGCGCGTAAGGCTCATTCTTTGCAAGAGGATTATCGTGAGGTCAGTTGGGAACAAGCATTGGAGGTGGTTGCAGATAAGCTGGCTGGGATAGTACAAGAATCCGGGGAAGATGCGGTTGGCGCCTTCTGTTGTGCCAAAGCCACCAATGAAGACAACTATCTTTTTCAGAAGCTAGCACGTAGCATCCTCAAGACCAATAACGTCGACCATTGTGCCCGTCTTTGTCATGCAGGCTCTGTGGCGGGGCTGATGCGGACGATCGGCTCCTCGGCCATGTCCAACAGCATCACCGAGATGGAGCATCTGCAAACGTTTATCGTGACCGGCTCTAACACGACATTCGCCCATCCCGTGATCGCCCTCAGCCTGAAAAAAGCGGTTGATCGTGGCGCCAACTTGATCGTCATCGATCCTCGCCATATCGAGTTGGTTGACTTTGCCACACTGTGGATACAGCAACGCCCCGGCACTGATGTGGCGGTTTTTCAGGCCATCGCTCATGTAATCATCGAGGAGGGGCTTGTCGATAAATCTTATATTAGGGAACACACCGAAGGCTTCGACGACTATGCGCAATCTCTAGAATCCTTTTCGCCGGCATGGGCCGAGGAAGTTAGCGGTGTACCCGCAGACTTGATTCGACAGGCCGCTCGCATGTATGCGCAGGCTGAAAGCGCAGCGCTCTACTGGGGGATGGGCATTAGCCAGAGCACGCATGGCGCCGATAATGCCTCGGCCTTGGTCAACCTGGCCATGCTATGTGGCAATATCGGTAAATATGGTGGGGGTTTGAATCCACTGCGAGGGCAGAACAATGTCCAGGGTTGTTCCGATGTGGGTGGCTTGCCCAATGTCTATCCCGGTTATCAGCCCGTCAGTGATGGCAAGGTGCGGGCCAAATTCGAGGCTGCCTGGGGCACAGGGCTGAACCCCGACAACGGGCTCACCGCCGTCGAGATGGTCCATGCGGCAGAACGTGGTGACATCCGTGCCTTTTATATCATGGGCGAGGATCCGATGACCTCAGAGCCCCATCTCAAACATGCCAGACATTCGCTAGAGAACCTCGATCTGATTGTCGTACAGGATATCTTTGCCAACGAAACCGCCCTGTACGCCCATGTGATCTTACCCGCAGCCAGCTTTGCCGAAAAAGCGGGCACCTTTACCAATACTGAACGTCGGGTTCAGCGGGTACGGCCAGCTTTATCACCTCCGGGCATAGCTCTGCCCGATATGGATATCATCTGTGATCTTGCTCAGCGGCTCGAAGCACGTTTGGATGTCGTGACTACGCCGGGCTGGGACTATGACGGTCCTGAGGCTGTTTGGCAGGAGATAGGCCAGGTTGCGGCAGACTTCAGGGGGATTACCTACAAGCGCATCGACAAAGTTGGCATACAATATCCATGTTATGATGAAGAGCACCCCGGCACACTCTACCTGTTCGAGGAGGGCGTGCCCAGCGGCCGTGGCAAATTCTGGCAGATGGACTTCAAGCCGCCGGTAGAAAGGCCCGATGCCACTTACCCGTTCAACCTCTCTACTGGCCGTGTGCTCTATCATTGGCATGGTGGCACGATGACACGACGCTCCACGCTAAATGAGATCGCACCCGAACCTGAAGTGGAGATCAACCCGACCGACGCCAAAACGATCCCAATTGTGAGTGGGGATCTGGTGCGGATTGCCTCACGCCGTGGTGAGATCGTTGCCAGGGCCAAGGTGACAGATCGTTCGCCGATCGGCACTATCTTTTTACCGTTTCATTATGTCGAAGCGGCGGCCAATTTGCTCACGTTGGATGAGCTTGATCCCAGTGCCAAAATCCCCGACTTCAAAAATACCGCCGTGGCCCTGCAAGTGGCTGAAGAACATAACTGGAAACTTACGCTGCACTAGCGAGATGTGATGCCACAAACGCTACCTCCGGGTGCTGTCCCGGTCACCTACAGTCTGTTCCAAAAAAACAGTTGGGAAGATGTCGACGCAGCGGTCGTCGAAGAAACAGCGGTCTGTATTCATGTCAATGGGCAGGAATTGGCGACGCTAATGGCAACCCCCTCCAATCAAGAGGCGTTAGCAGTGGGCTTCCTGGCGGCCGAGGGTTTCATCGACAGCCTTGACGACATCGAATTGATCGAATTATCGCACAGTGGCGCCTGTGTTGATGTATGGCTCAAGAGGGAATTTGTCAGACCAGAACGGACGATCATAACCAGTGGCTGCGGGGGGGGCATCACATTCGACGACCTAACTGCCGAGAGATCGCCACTACCATCATCTGACCCTATTGCACCCAATCAGATCGTTGCACTCTACCGGCAGTTGCGTTCCGCCGAAGTACTTTATCCCATCACTCGAGGCATCCACGCCTCAGCAATCTGTACTGCCGACACCCTATTGCTGGCAACGGAAGATGTGGGCAGGCACAACACTCTCGACAAATCATGGGGTTTGGCGCTCCTGAAAGGGATCGAAACCAAAGGCCGGATCATCATCACGACCGGACGAATCAGTTCAGAGATGTTGGGGAAAGCTGCAAAAATGGGGGCGCCCGTCATCGCCTCTCGCACCTCGCCTACCAGCCGCTCGGTCGCCCTGGCCCAAGCCTGGAACATCACGATCGTCGGCTATTTACGGCAGGGCAATCTGAGGGTATACTCTACAGCGGAGAGGATCGATACAAGACCCGTCACCGAAGCTAGCACGCTCTCGGCGGCTGCGCCCTCTGCCTGAACAGATTCTTGACCTAATTGGAGGGATGGTCTTTGTCGGAGCGCTCGAAGCCTATATGGCAGAGGGACTATCAGTTGGGCACCTCATGGGAACGTCTGCCGGTGCAATCACAGCCACGTTTTTGGCTGCCGGTTACATGATAGACGAAGTACAAGATGCTCTGAAGGAAAAAACGGATGATGGACGCTCAGTGTTTGAGACTTTTTTAGGCAAACCAGGTGGATTCAGCGAACAAGACCTGTTACTTGACGTTCGCTGATTTTTTGATCACTTTCTCAAATTCACTTACCGCTATATGTTGTATGCAAAATACTGAAGCTACTATATACAGGAATTTGATTTTCGACACTGCGAGATGCGTCGTTCATCAGAGCAAATTGGGGAATGAACAACCACACAAGTTGACAATAAATTGCCTTGTGAGAGCCGAATTCTAGTCAAGAGGCTCGAATTCTGGATTTAGTCTGAAAAATGAGCGAACGTTCTGTGTTAGACAGTAATTTGGGAAAGTTCCTCGCCAATGTAGATATCCCTCTGGTTCCTGATTTTGCCGAGCGTAAAATCGACAAGCATCTTCTGCAGCTCATGGCAACGGACGATCGCTTTCTCAAAGTCTTTTCGTTTCTGGAACGTGGTGGCTGGTACGCTGCAGATAGTTTTCTCGACTGGATGCGAAAGTATATGGACCGGGGTCAAGACCAGGATCGCCCCCGCCAATACAGCAAAATGTCCTTTGCCGAGTTGCATGAAGCGACTGGCCGAGAATTGACGCTTATTGCAGCCGATACATCAGGTGCCCGAATGTTGGTACTGAACCGAACCACGGCGCCTGGTTGCCCCGTGGTTTGGGCGGCACGCATGTCAATGAGCGGGCCTCTGCTGTGGCAGGAAGTAGAATGGCAAGCTGAATGGGGAAAATATCGAGATAGCGATATCAGGGGACATACCATAGTCGATGGCGGGATGCTCTCGAATTTTCCTATCGAGTTATTTATTTCGGACGCTCCTCAGGTCATAGCAGTTATGGGAGAAAAACAATCTGAAGAGGTCATAGGATTCTTGATCGATGAATCCCTCCCCGTACAATCAGCTCCACCTGAATCGCAGGATGTTAACGGGTTCGCTGTGGGGAATCTGGAGACCATAAAACGCCTGCAGAAACTGATCAACACTGCCACACAGGCTCACGATAGGGCCGCCATCGAAGCATTTGAGCAACTGGTGGTGAGGGTTGCCCGCTTTCGGCTATGGGACGACTGAATTCGAAATGACTGAGGTACGCAAAGATGCGCTCATCGCCGCCGGAAAGGATGTGACAGCTTGATATCTGCGCCAGAGACTTAACATCCCTTTCGACCCGAACTTCAGCGCAACACCGCCCCCACCTCCCGATCTGGCAAACCAACATGCGCTCGACACTTTAGGGCGATAGGTATGCGGTTTCC
>PIVW01001195.1 GCA_003353825.1 Chloroflexota bacterium | reverse complement strand
GAGAATTCGTGGTTCACTGCCAGCGAGGGTGCTAACCTTGACGCTCAGAAAAGTCAAGAGAGGCCAATGTTTGTCTTCACGTCTGCGGGTAGCGATGCTAATGCATCTGCACCTCCGTCAAAGGTACAACGTGTTGATGATGCTGATGAAGGGGGAAAGAAGAAAAGTCAGCGGCTGCGTGAAAGTGGTCAGCTCCTCCGCTGTCGCCGCATCAAGATCAGCCTGACTGCAGCCTGTAGGATCCCTACCCTAATTATGCTTATGTTTGTCTACTAGTATGTACACCTATAAGTTGTACATACATAATTCGTGTCTTTCGTAATCACCATTAATAAATATCACTCTTCTGCATGTTAGACTGTAACACTTGAGCCGGCTGTCCCGTGAATCATCCGGGACCCTACAAACCGCAAGCGGGGAGCCTACGCCAAACTCTTGTCGCCTGTGGCACTTACGTGTGGCGAGACGTTGCCCGAGACCATCGACTACAGCTTTCGCATCACCATGGACTCGCTCTATCACTTCTGGCTCTTGTTGCCTTTGCCACTAGAACAAGCTCCTGTCACCAGTGCTGAAACACGACGTCGGCAGCAGTGGCAAACCCAGGAACCCCAAAGCACACGAGGGGTGGTCAGTATCGATCTGGGGGTACGCACCTTTGCCACGTGCTACGACGCCGATACCGGATCCGTGAGCGAGTGGGGCGTGGGCGATATGGCACGACTGTTTCGCTTATGTCAACACGCTGATAAGCTCAAGGCCAAGCGAGCCTCCAAGAAGCCAGAGTTGAAGGTCAGAGCCAAGACGCGGTGGCGACTCAAGTTTGCCATCCGCCGCGTCCAAGAACGCGTTCGCAACTTGGTAGACGAAGTGCACAAGAAGCTAACGTTGTGGCTCTGTCACCACCATCGCGTGGTGTTGCTGCCCAAGTTTGATTCGGCCAAGATGGC
>PIVW01000074.1 GCA_003353825.1 Chloroflexota bacterium | reverse complement strand
TTCTTCATCCATCCATTCAAATATCTGAACTCGTGCTTTTGTGCGCTTTACCGGTGGAAATATTGAGTCCCACCATGAAAAGGATGTTGTTGAAAAAGAGCATCGAAAAGAATATCCAAAGCTGCAAAGAACTGGCAGGGAGCTTGCAATGCGGTGCAGAGAGTTGAGAGGATGACAACACAAAAGTACGAGTGGGTGCTATTCGACGCGGATGGCACGCTATTTGATTATGACGCTGCCGAGAGTCGGGCCCTGCGATACACATTCGAGCAGGCCGAGCTGGCATTTTCACCGACCTATCTCGATCCCTACCGCCGCCTCAATGGGCAGATATGGCGGGATTTCGAGCAGGGGAAGATCAGCCAGAAGGTGTTACGAGTCAAGCGTTTCCAGTTATTATCGCAGGCCATCGCTATCGATTTTGACGCCGCCTGGTTCAGCAAACACTATTTACTGAATTTAGGAGCGGGAACCCAACTGATCGAGGGGGCCGAGGATCTCATGAATGTTTTGGCAGGGCGGATCGGCGTGGCCCTGATCACCAATGGCCTGCAAGATGTGCAGCGCGCTCGCCTGGCAAGATCGGAGATCGGGCATCATTTTAATCCGGTGATCATCTCAGAGGAAGTGGGTGTAGCGAAACCGGATGTAAGGATTTTTGAGAAAGCGTTTGAGCTAATGGGCTGGCCGAAAAAAGACTCGGTGCTGATCGTAGGGGACAGTCTTAGCTCGGACATCTGTGGCGGCAACAACTATGGTATCGGCACCTGTTGGTTTAATCCCGCTGCTAAACCGAACGACAGCGGACAGCATGTTGGCTTTGAAATCAGGCGATTGTCCGAATTACCGCCATTGCTCAGTCTGTAAGGCATTTTCGGAAAAATAAATCAGTCTCCAATCCGAAAATGCCTCTACTGAGATTTATCCCCAACCCCGGGTGGGAAAGCAACCACACGCTCCGGTTTGATGTGGAGGATCAGTCGCTTCTCAGTACCATTGGCCTCGGCCGGCATGATTGAACCATAGTATTCTTCCTGCCCGGTATAGAGAAAACAATGGCGATTGATGTTACTGAGATCGGTATCCTCGGTGATCTTATCGACGGTACCTCGAACATCGATCCAGCGATAGGGGTTCTTGGTATCAATAGCGAGTACCGCCACTTTGGGATTCTTTTTGATATTTTCGGCCTTACGACGCCCATCAGTGGTGTTGACGAGCACGTTTTCGCCATCCCACGAACACCAAACTACGGTGTTTTCCGGTTGACCAGAGGGTGAGACAGTTGTGAAGACTGTGTAGACGCCTCCGGATACAAGATCTTTATGTGAATCTGGAATGAGAGTGGACATGGTGTTCATGCCTCCAGAGTGTTTTTGGTTCAAGCGGACCTCGTAGGGTTGACATCGATTCAAGCTGATACATGAAAACCACACGAAATCCCAAAGAATCTGTTTTTCACGTTGAGAACTCTCAGTATAAACAAGTGGAGGATGAGGGTATGGAACATTGCCGACAGTGATAGACAACACGGCTTTCGAATATGGCATTGTTCAGCTTAGATCAACTGAATCTACTCTGCATCTACTCTGCATCCAGCATCTCTCCCATAGCCATGCGTGGCAGAATCACCAGCAAGTAGTAGATAAAAATAAGGACAAATGCAAACAGCACGGACATCGCCCAAGTATGCCAGTGCTGGATAGGATGCATCAGGCGAGGCCAGATGTCCTGGGCTAAGGACAGAGGGTTGGTGACGATATCCCAGCTATTCCAGCGCAAAAAGCGGCCGAGATAGATACCAAAACCGGATAACCCCAAAACCATTACGGCAAATCCACGACTCCACCACATACCGATGCGTCTTGCCACGGACACTTGCATCCACTGCAATGAAACAAATCCCAACGTGATGCCGGATATAGCAAAGGTAAAGAGCAATAGCACATCAAATAACACGGTGATGCCGTCGTCATATCGCAAATGCATGATGTCGGTGAGAATGTAAGGCGCATTTGGGAAAAATGCTAACCAGGCCAGGGCAGCTATCAGGGCAAACAAAGGGCGGCGGGGTAACGACCTCAGGCTGAGATAGGCAAGAAGCAGGGGTAGCCAGGCTAGAAACAGATTCCAAAGCAAAAAACTGTAGGTGATGCGTCCACTGTACAGGACACGGCTCAACAAGAGAAGGACAGGTACGGCTGAGACCATCAGCAAGTGCTGCAATGTCCATGTCAGCGATGACTGCGACAGGCTGATTCCAAACGCGTTCTCATTCGTAGGTTGTCCGTTTAGCAACATAATCCCTCCGTAGTTACTTGACTGAGTTTCAAAGCTGGGAATCTTCAAGTACCATCAATGGATTGAGCCAGGACGGTTAGCTCAAAGAGAGGGTGACTGCGTTAATAATCGTGAACGCTTCGATGACGCCCAGTGGCGTAGTTTGTCACATTGATGACGATGTTGCCGCCGCTCGTGTTCCCAGTCACTCCGGCGCACGGCGTATCACGACCAGCGTAAAGTCATCGAAGGCAGCGGTACCCTCTTCCCAGGCTTTCACTGCGGTGTGGATGAAACCGAGCATCTGGTCGGCTGTGCAGCCTCGGTGTTGCTCGACGAGTCCTGCCAGTCGTGCTTCGCTAAAAGCTTCTAGGGTTTTATTGATCGCATCGGTCACACCATCGGTATAGATAAGAAAATAGTCGCCAGGGCCAAGTTTCGTAATATGCTCTTCGACCACGATGGTGGGGACGATCCCCAGTGCCGTGCCGCGTCCCCGCAAAAATATGACGTCTTGCTCTGTTCCTTGCAACGCTAAACCATGCCCCCCGGAAGCATACCTTACCTGATGGGTTGCGGAGTCTAAAACGGCATAGTAAATGGTAACAAACAGATCAGAGTAGGTTGTATCCAAGATCGCAGTGTTGACAAGTTGCAGTGCATTGGCCGGTGAGGGATCGCGGGTGGAGACAAGGCGCATGGTTGTACGACTTAGAGCCATGTACAGGGCTGCAGGAATGCCTTTATCGGCCACATCCGCCACGACAATGCACAAATTGTCATCTTCCAAAGGAATGAAATCATAGAAGTCACCTCCGATTTCACGGGCAGGCACCCACATTGCTGCGATCTCATATCCCTCGATATCAGGCAGTTTTTCCGGCAAAAAACCTCTCTGAATATTCCGGGCAACCGCCAATTCAGTGGCAACGGCTCGGCGTGCGAGCTCATCCGCTTGCAGACGTGCTCGCTCGATGGCAACGGCGGCCTGATTGGCAATGCCCATGAGGATGTCGAGCAATCGTGGGTTATTCACCCGTTCAGATTTCACCGCGTCCGCTATCATGGCTCCTACCACTTGGCCATTGGCAATCAGTGGTAGGCCGATAGCCGCTCCTATTTTCAATGATCGTGCCATTTCATAGGGGATGAGATCATCCTTTTTTGCATCAAAGACGATGACAGGTTCTTCGGTTGTTATGATCTTATCGAGCAACGGGATCGCATCAGCCTGCAAAAGTGTGCCGCTTTCGATCGGCGGGATATCGCGGGCCAATGCGTAGCTAAATCCCACTTCGAAATCAGATTCGGAGGAGCGACGCAAGAGGAGGGTACAGCGGTCTAATCCCGAAAGCACAGCGGTTAAGCGGGCGACGATGCGTAGGGTCTCTGCCAAATCCTGTTCCTGGCCCATCGCTTGCGCTACTTGGAGCAATGCTGTGCTAACCCACGCTTCTTCTTGTTGGGCAATGATAAGCTGGGCACTTTCAATGGCGGATGCTGCCTGGTCAGCAATCCCCTTCAGCAAAGGGGTGCGCGTTTCGCTCAATGGGCCATCGGATTCTTCGACACTGACGGCCATCACACCCATGAGATCACCTTTGGCGAATAAGGGTAGCAATACGATGGCATCTTCAAGGAGCGTTTGGGCCACGATAGGGGCCAGTAGTTCATCTAGCTCGGGGGGGCGCAGCACCAGAGGTTGTTGGCTGCGCTGTACGATATCAAGGGCTGGATTTTCCTCTACCAGGAGGGATTGTTTATAAAACAGCCGCACCATTTCTTCGTGAATGCCGAATTGCCCTTTGGGTGTGAGCTGCGCCTGATTAGCTTCAGTGAGCCAGATCGCACAGGCGGTAACGCCTGTCAGCATGGGCGTGATACGTACCACCGTATCTACGACTTCATCCAAATTTGTGAGACGGCTGGTTGCTTCTGCGACCTCTAGCAATACTACCGTAACCCAGGCATCTTGCTGAACTCGAGTATAAAGCCGGGCGTTGTCCACCGCCAGGGCGACGGTATCAGCAAGCGCATCCAAGACAAAGAGATCCTCTCGATCAAAGGCATTCAGTTGGTCGCTTTGCACATCCAACACGCCCAACACCTCGTCGTCTAATCTAAGGGGAACGGCGATCTCACTACGTGTATCGGGCAAAAGTCGGGGATCATCCGGGATATATTTGGGATCAATCGAGACATCGGGCGCAACCAGTGCTTCACCATGTTCCAACACCCAACCAATGATCCCCTCTCCTACATACGCGTATTTCCCCAGCTTTCGCCATAACTCATGCGTTGTCGCCCCGCTCGAGGCTCGGAATGTGGCTCTGCTCTGCCCCTCTTCGGTTACAAAGACTTGTACATGATAATAGCCAAATGCTTGTTCGATGACATCGACGACATGTGTCAGCAATTCATCTAGATCTAGGATCGAAACCACAGATCGAGAAACCTCTGCCAAGGTTTCGAGCTGGTTGGCGCGTAATCTTTCGGTTCGCAATAGATGGCCGGCACGAAACGCCGCCGCCGCCTGATTTGCCAGGATCTTCAATTGCCAGACATGGTCCGGCGTATAGACATCAGCGTCATTGCTCTGGGCGGAGAGCGCGCCCAGAGCTTCATCGGCTACTACCAAGGGCACGAAAATGGCCGAGCGAGGGGGATGTGGATTTTCGTAAGTGGGTTTAGCTGGCAACGTATCCCAATCCCGCTCGAAATCACGAACCAGGAGAGACTCTTTCGTCTCGCGTAGCCATCCTAAAATACCTTGTGCTGCCGGAGTCTCAAAATAGCTGGTAGGAAACGCTTCGCCTTCTCGGTTCCAGGCGAATAGTTTGGTCTGCCCTCTTAAGAAGAGGAGTACGTGGATGCGGCTTGGAGGCAATAATTGCCGTACCTGCTCCTGGAGATGGGTGAGGATGCCTTCCTCGTTGGTACGTGCTCGCGCCAGAGCCTGACTGGCAGCCTGTAGTTCAACCAGCGAAGCAGTTACAGAGTCGCTGATCGGTGTAGGCTTACTCATGGTACGGCGCTTCGCTTTACCATGAGTAAGTGGTTGCCCGTCTCCCCAAATCCGAAGCTAACTTCGTCCATTACTTTTCGCATCATATGCATGCCCAATCCTCCGATGTCTCTATCTTCTAAGGGCGCGTTTATATCTGGAGCTTCGATCTCATCTGGATCAAAAGGGAGGCCAGAGTCGTGTAATTCAATGCAAAAATCGTGGCCATCCCTCACCCAACATTGGATGGTGACAACGCCCTTTTGATCTTCATAGGCATGGTGTATGATATTAGTGGCTGCCTCGTCGGTGGCTAACTGAATCTTAAAGCTGTCACTCTCGTTGACATGCCAACGCTTACAGCAAGCCGTCACGAAATTATCAACGGCGCCAAGGTTCGCTAGATCAGCGGCGATGCAAATCTCATCAAAGCGTGTCCTCATATCAGCTAGACTATTCTGCTTGTGACGCAGGTGGTGTCGTCGTTATGTAGTTGCTGGGTTTAAGAAAAGAACACCTGATTTCTAGAAGCTGTCCACCGCTTCCGCTTCGCTGTCGAATATCTTGAAAAGGACATCGAGTCCGGCCAGGTCCAGTACCTGAGCAATGCGCTCATTGATTTCAGCCAGGCGGACATCACCCCGTTTGAGCTTACGGCATTCCTTTGATGTCGAGATCAATACACGGAATGCTGCCGAACTCATGTAGCTAACCTCTGCTAGATTGAGTACGATTTTGTAGTGTCCTGCATTAGTCGCCGCTTGCATAGCCTCTTCGAATTGCGGCGCTGTGCTGCCGTCAATTCGTCCACTCATTCTAAATAGATCACAATGTTTTAGTTCCAATTGTTCAATAGTCAGGGTGCTCTCAGTCATAGCTCTCTCCGTGGGGCGTTTCTGGTAATAGGTGGGTTATGTTGTGTATATCCAATATATGGCCTGAAATCTCAGATGTCTGTCATCCAGGTGTCATAAGTGCCGTTTATGATTTTCAACTCCGAATTCTGATTGTTGTAGCAGGTGCATCCTGGTAATCAGCAGTCATCCTCACCGTAACCATTCCTATGCCAATGAGGATCCAGAACAAGGAGGTCATATGCGGGTAGGTCAGATTGAAAAGATAATGGTCTAATATTCCGGCAGCCAACAAGCCGATTATGGCGCCCAACACGCCCAGCAAGATCGCTTCTAGTTGCGGATGCTGCTGCGGATAACGCAAAGCGTGTACCAGAGCATTGACAAACAATGCCATGGCGATGAGAAAGATAACGACACCCACCAACCCCATTTCTTCGGCCATAAGTAAATAGAGTGATGAGACACCGATATAGAGATCGATCTGCGGCGTACCGGTAAATCCGACCCCAAACACCGGATATTGGCTAATCAGATTGAGTGCATCTTTGTATTCGCCTAGGCGCATCTGAGTTGAGCGGTCCTGGGCTGTCACGCCAGCGATAAAATTCTGTATATAGTCTTGAGTGAAAGGCAAAACAAGAAAGATAATACCTGCTACAAGGGCAATGACGAGAAGCTTACGATATCTTAGTGCTCCGATTGCGACCAGGCCGATGGCGAATCCCACCATCGAACCACGAGAGATGGTCATGTAGAGTGCTATAACCTCCATTGCCACGATGGCGGCAATCCAACGGCGAGGCAATACAGATTCTTTGATAAAAAGCTGCGGCAGCGTAAATACCCCCACCATGATCAACAAACCGCCGAACACATTGGGGTCGATGCTCGTGCCGATGGCTCGCATCAGACCTTCTGGATCGTCATTGACAAAACGTAACGCGTCCAGCCCACCGGGATAACCAAATCTCACCAGCCGATCCAAGACCCACACGGTAGCGGTTTGAGGGATGACGTAAAATAGGACTCCTAAGAAAGCGGCGCCGGCGCCACCCAGAATGAGGGCCCGCACGAGGAAAAGTAACTGCTGGCGTGAACGTACGACATTGTAGACGACGAAAAAGAGGGTGATGCCAATCACCATCTCCATGAATTGTCGCAGATTGTTTGACGTGGGCCGAGCATGTTGCAAGCCTAAAGCAAATGTAAAGGCTGTCATGATCAGGAAGAGGGCCGCCACACCACCTATGGATGATGCTTCGAACCGTGTTTCTTCGGCAAGTGCATATTTCAAAACCCACACTCCAAACGCAGCCAGGATGGCCAGATCTAAGAAACTGGGAGTGAATCCGATCTTGAATGGTAGTGTGGCGAAGGGTAGTACTGTACTGATCGCAATGATACCTACCAGTCCCCAAAGCGGGCTTCGTAGCACCAACCACCCACCAATGGCAACGGTACCTAACGCAAGTGCAATCAGTGGCCCAGCCGCGCCTATGATCAGGCCTATGAGCAAACCACCGCTGAGTAGCAAACCGAAAATGGCCCAGCGCTGGCGTCGTGGGTCTGGATCAACCAATAGTGATTGGAATCGTGAATAGGTCGTCTGAAACATGAGTGTCCGTTATTCTACGACTTAATGCCGATTATCGTCAACAGAAGACAGGTCTCTACGCATCCTCTAAAATGACTCATTTGGCGGATAATCGTGGGCAAAGTTTATTTCATGCATCCATAAAGGCACGGTAAGCATCGAGGCTAGTAAGGGCGATTTGCTCCCAACGGAATCGTTCGGCCAATGCGACGGCGTTTACTTTCAACCGATCGCGCAAGTCTGCATCTGATAGTATCCGTTCTACGGCGTGGGTGAGGACGGTTGTATCGCCCGCGGGCGCCAATAACACGGTTTTGCCATGATGTAGGTCGGGATAAAGGATGGCAGGAGCTGTCGTGACAATAGGAACTCCGTGCTCAAGCGCTGCCAAGAAGCTACCACGACGATAGGAGGCGCCATCCTGGTAGGGTAAAAGACAGAGGTCAGAGGCTATAAAAGCGGCTGAGACTTCAGGGGCAGGCACATGGTCGGTCCAATGGACGCGGCTATCAAGATCGAATTGAGTGATTCGCTCCTCTACCTGTTGCCAATACGCGTAATTCGTCGGATCGGAGGCGCCAACACGTCCGCCGATCATGAGCAGGTGGGCATCGCATCCATGTTCGACCAACTTTGCGAGCACGTCTACAAGTATTTCTCCCCCTTTGCTGGCATTAAGAAAACCAAAATATGAGATCAGTGGCGTGTCTGGGTTCAAACCGAGACGCTGTCGGTAGACCTGCCGGTCAAAATCAATGGGCGGAGCATTGGGGATGTTGCTACCTATAGGGATTTCAACTAGGTCTGGACGGATAGAACGCAGCCTGGTTGTGTCCTCTGGGTTGGTGGTGATGGCGATCGTGCAATGAGTTGCCAAAGTACGGGTTATCCAACGTCTGATCAGGTGGGCTTTAGGAAAAAGGTAAGGTTCGAGTAGATCATGAAAGGTGACAGCCGTCACCACCTGTGCGCGTTGCCAGGGCCGCCAGGGCCAAAGATTGATGGCCGGATGCATGCCAAAGGCCGCAGTCTGGTACTGGATGTGTACTACATCGGGCCGCCACTCACTTACGATCCGATCTAAATCCGACCAAGAGTGCCAGCCCCAACGTTCGACTAGAGGCCAGACCGTAATGCCTGGTTCGAGCGGTGCGTCTGCCGCTGCGATTGAACAGAGGATGCCAATATCACAGCCAAGTTCAACCAACGCCCGACTTATCTCATGTGTATAATCGGCCACCCCCCCCTGCATTGGTGGGTATTCACCGCTAACAAAGAGAATGCGTAAGTTAGTCACTGGGAGCGCAGTCCCGACTGTAATACCTGTTGATACGCAGCCATTCGCTTGGCTCGAAGAGGACGCTTGTGCCCAGCCAGCCATTTAACGGCTTCCCGTATCCACTGCAAGACAAAGGTGACTAGCAACCAGGCTCTCAAAACTGTGGCCCAAAAGCGGCCATGATACTTTTGTGTATAACGCACGCGACTGCTAAAAAAGTGTATGTGCCGTGCCGCCACCACTTGCTCGCTGGATTTACCCTCATGATGGATGATTTCGGCAGCAGGGTTATAGGCAATCTCCCATCCAGCGTCCACCGCCCTGTGACACCAATCCAGTTCTTCCGAATACATAAAGAATCCTTCATCCAGGCCGCAGCTTTGTTCGTACACCTGGCGGCGTGCGAACAGAGCTGCGCCTACGAGCCAATCTACTTGCTGCACCAGGTCTTCAGACTGATCCTTCATGTAGTAACGGTCAAACAATGTAAGACCGGGCAGATAGTGTTGGATAATGGTGCTTTCTGTGAAAAGGATGGCGATCGTGGGAAAACGGCGACGGCTGGGCTGGGAATTTCCATCGCCATACCGGAGGCGTGGGCCGACTATGCCGACAGAGGGGTTGTCGGCCAAATAGCGGTGGAGTTCAGCAACACTGCCTGGACAAGGTTCGGTATCCGGATTCAGTAGAAAAAGGTACCGTCCCCGTGCACGGGCCAATGCCTGATTATTCCCTCCCGTAAATCCTCGATTGGCAGGATTGGCAATGATGTTAACACCTGGAAACTGCTTCTTGACTGCATCAGGTGTACCATCACTGCTGGCATTGTCTACAACGAACACTTCGTAGTTCAAATTGTCACCCACAGCAGCGGGTATTGCCGCCAGACATTGCAACAGCAACTCACGAACATTCCATGATACGATTAAGATAGAGATAGAGATATCGATCATGCTTGATAGCCTCTTGCATCGGATGAGACCTTATTTACAAGGTTGTCATTGAATGCCCATCTGGTGGATGCCCATCTGGTGGATGTCCATCTGGTGGATGTCCATCTGGTGGATGTCCATCTGGTGGATGCCCATCTGGGTATCAGAACGGCCTATCCACCACATAGCGTGCGATATCCACAAGCGCTGTGTGATGCGGGGCGGGTGAGAAATAGGATAAGTCCTCAAGCGCCAGATCCACAAATCGCTTTGCCTCAGCTTTGGCTTCGCTGATGGCATCTGAGTTGCGAATCATCGTCACGACTTCGGTTATAACTTCCTCTTCCCTCTGGTTTTGGCCGTCGACCAGGGCAACGAGGGCGTCACGCCGTTCTGGCTGCTGGATGAAGTAGTAAACAGGTAGGGTAATGATGCCGGAACGTAGGTCTGAGCCGGCTGGTTTTCCGAGCGCCTTTTCATCGGCAACGAAATCAAGCAGGTCATCAACTATCTGGAATGCCATGCCCAGATGATACCCATAGCGGCGTAACGCTTCTTCGCTTTCGGGCGGTGCATCCCTTAAGACTGCGGCAGTTCGTGTAGCAACTTCAAACAGGGCGGCTGTTTTACCGTAAATGCGGTCGTAATAACCCTGTTTGGGTTGCCCCCAATCTCGTACCGAAAATGCCTGGCGTAGCTCGCCGTCGACAATGACTCCCAGAGTATCGGCAAACAGCCGGATGATGCGGGGATGCTCGGTCTCGGCAGCAAGTGAAGCTGCCCGCGCAAAAAAGAAGTCACCTGCCATGATCGTGCTGCTGGGTGTCCATATTGCGTTTAATGTTGATTGGCCGCGCCGCATAAGGGCGCCATCGATCACGTCATCGTGAACGAGAGTTGCCGTGTGCAGTGCTTCGACCGCAGCTGCTAAACTGATCATTCGCTTATGATGAGATGGTGGGAAAAAGCGAGCTGCGAGCAATACCAGTGTAGGGCGGACGCGTTTACCGCCGCTACGCACCAACCCGCTGAGCACATCGGCCAGAGGGGCATAGGTATTATCCACTTTTTTGATTAGTTTCGCTTCGACCGAGGCCAGGTCGTCGGCAACAAGGGCTTGGGCTGATTGGAAGGACATTTTTAGTCGCGTGGTCTAGTGGTCGCGTGGTCGCGTAGCCGGATGGTCGCGTGGTCTGGTGGTCGCGTAGTCGCGTAGTCAATAGCTGCCAGACCAGGAGACCCACCGGCCAGACGACTAACAGACTAACAGACCACGCGACTACGAGACTACGCGTCTAATCCATAAAATGTTTGCGCTGTGGTGGTTGTGAGTCGTTCGATCTCTGCAAAGGGCATATCCCACAACTCGGCCAGTTTTTCGGCTACAAGGCGGACACGAGCGGGTTCGTTCCGTTTACCACGGTAGGGATGAGGGGTGAGATAGGGGGCATCGGTCTCTACCATTAACCGGTCGGGGCGAAGATGAGGAACGAGGGCGTGAAGTTGGCGGGCATTTTTGAAGGTGACGGGTCCAGCCAAACCCAAAATGAATCCCCACTCGTAGGCTTCTTCGGCCATGGACAAGTCGGCGGAGAAGCTGTGCAGCACACCGGCGAAAGGGCGTTGTGAGAGGGAGGATCCAGGCAGGCTGCCCTTTGTGACCCAGGTACGCAATTGAGTCCGCACATCTTCGTGGGCTTCACGGTTATGGATGATCACCGGTAGACCCAACTCGGCAGCCAGGTCGAGCTGCCGCTGAAAGACCTCTTTTTGCCGATCTGGAGGCGTGCGATCCCAATAATAATCTAGCCCGATCTCACCTATCGCAACCACTTTGGGGTGCTCGGACATGCGCCTGATCTCGACCAGAGTAGCCGGTCCGAACTCTTGACAATCATTGGGATGAACACCGGCCGTAGCGTACACCTGAGGATAGCGTTCAGCCAGGGCAATGGCGGCGGCGCTATGGGGAAGATCGATGCCGATAGTGACGATGGTTTTCACTCCAGCCATTTCAGCTCGGGCGACTACGTCATCCCGATCGTCGTCGAAGTGAGGTAAGTCGAGATGACAATGTGAGTCGATTAACATAAAAACAAAAGGCAAATTGCAAAGGTTAAAAGGCAAAAATAGATGTCTCGTTAGCGGACCACTTTTGCCTTCTGCAATTTGCCTTACTCCTTTTGATTTACACGATTCCCGCCAGTTTCTTGCCGTCGGCAAGGATACTTGCAACTTTATGTCCATGAACAGTTTCGCAATACACACGGATAAGGGGTTCTGTGCCACTAAAGCGGATTAGGAGCCAGCCGCCATCTTGTAGGTTGAATTTGTAGCCATCGACGGTGACTTTACTTATGCACCTCAGTCCGCCGATGTAATCGGGCTGAACAGCGTCGAGGCGGACTTTGGCTTCGGTCTTGAAAGCATTGGAAGGAAGACGGGTGTCGATGCGATCGTAGTAGTGCGGCCCCCCGACCATGTCAAACAGCCGCTCGAGCAGTTGGGTGGGTTTCAGCCCTGTCTGCACCATCAGATCCAGCAGAAAGAGATTGGCAAGGATACCATCCCGTTCGGGCACGTGGCCATGAAAGGCATAGCCGCCACTTTCTTCGCCGCCGATCAGAGCATCGACTTCTATCATTTTCGGGGCGATATATTTGAAGCCGACACCGGTCTGGTACACGGGCACATCGAAGCGTTGTCCCAGTTTGTCCAGCATGCCTGTCGAACTCAAGGTCTTAACAATGGGGCCGCGGGCGCCGCGTACGTCCAGGAAGTACATGCCCAGCAAGCCAAACACGCGCAGTTGGTCGACGAAGTTACCATGTTCGTCGCCGAAGCCACAGCGGTCGGCGTCGCCATCCATAATACAAACACAATCGGCCCGGTGTCGAACACCTGCTGCCAGACCGGCATCCACATTGGGGGGGATCGGTTCAGGGCGATCCATTTCCGGGAAGATCGGATTGCGCTCGGCATGGATGTCGATCACTTCTGTGGTGCCACCGGCCAGCAATTCACTCAACCAACCGGCGCCGTTCCCCCACATGTTATCTACGACGACCTTCAAGCCAGCATCGCGTATTGGTTTCAGATCAATGAGGCGGTCGATCTGTTGGTAATACGCCGGTTTGGAGTCAAGATGTTGTATGAGTCCACGCCTCACGGCCTCGTCAAAATCGAGTTGTTTGACCTCATCCATCGTGTCAGGGATAGCAGACTCGATGATGACTAGTCCATGTGGATCGATGGCGCCACCATTGGCATCTCGCACCTTAAAGCCGTTATCGGCTGGTGGATTGTGGCTGGCAGTGATATTGGCAGCAGCGATGGCGTCACGTTCTATCACGCTGTAGGAAATGGCGGGCGTAGGCGTGCCGGCGCCGGTGAAGTGTACGGGGATATCATTACCGGCTAAGACTTCGGCCACGGTCTCACAAAAATCTTCGGCGCCGAAACGCTTATCTCCCCCTACGACCACACCTCGTTGCAGCTGTTCGGTATCATGCATTTGCACGAGATAGCGAGCAAATCCTTGTGTGCAGCGCCTGAGATTTTCAAATGTATAACCGTCAGCGATTTTCGCTCGCCAACCATCGGTTCCGAATCTTATTTTATAGGTCATGACGGTGTGTTTTCCAGTTTTACGAGTCTCCATAGACGTATGGGATATAACCTTTCTCGAATGTCTCTCGTTGGATATCGATGGGTGCACGACGGGCGTCCATCATCAGTCCATTGACACTTATAAACCAGGCAGTTGGGTGATCAGCCAGCCGGCTGGGTAGAGACCATTCCCAATCGTACCAATTGAAGTTGAGGGCGTTACGAATGGCTTTCGCTTTGTTCCCACCAGTGCTCTTAGCAACACCAAACAACTCACAAAGTTCAGCGGCGCTCATGTAGGGTTCTTGAGAACGCTCAAACAGAAAGTTGACCTGACCCAAAGCGTATACGATGCTACATGCCCAGGTTTTTACCCGACCACTGCCGATAAGTGAGGGGCGCTTGCGGGCCAAGGCGGCTGTCATGTATTGCGCCAACTCTACATATTCGTCGGTCAGGTTTTCCCTGCAGAATGCATCAGTCAAAGCGACAACTGCATCATAGCGAGCCTGCATCTTTTTGGGTACTTTACTGCTTTTTTGTGTCATTTGAACACCCGTTCCTACCAATTGATGTTTGGGGAGGTGCGTTGTGGTTCAGTTGCTTCCAGCATGGCCAGATCGGCATCGACCATGAGTCGTACCAATTCCGCGAAACTAACCGAATGCTCCCAGCCCAGGATTCGTTTTGCTTTGGAGGGATCTCCTACCAACAGATCGACCTCAGCCGGACGGTAATACCTGGGGTCGATAACGACATGTTTTTCCCAGTCGAGTCCCACATGATCGAAGGCGATGCCCACGAATTCGCCCACGGTATGGGTTTCGCCCGTGGCTAAAACAAAATCGTCGGGTTGGTCATGATGTAGCATCATCCACATGCCTTTAACGTAGTCGGGCGCGTAGCCCCAGTCGCGACGTGAATCGAGGTTGCCGAGTCGTAGCTCATTTGAAAGCCCCGCCACAATGCGGGCGACACCATGAGTCACCTTTCTCGGCAAGAATTCCAGACCCCGCCTGGGTGATTCATGGTTGAAGAGCATTCCGGACACGGCGAATAGGTCGTAGCTTTCGCGATAGTTGACCGTAATCCAATGCCCGTAGACTTTGGCTACGCCGTAGGGGCTGCGCGGATAAAATGGTGTTTCTTCGCGCTGCGGAACCTCTCGCACTTTGCCGAACATCTCGCTGCTCGAGGCCTGGTAAAAGCGGATATCCTTATCGACAATGCGGATTGCATCCAACATACGGGTAACGCCCAGTGCCGTAACCTCACCAGTAAGGATGGGCTGACTCCATGATATGGGCACAAAAGACTGCGCGGCCAGATTGTAGACTTCGTCCGGGCGGTGTTCTTCCAGTAATCCGATCAGGCTGGCGAGATCGATTAGATCACCCTGCACCATTTGGATACGGTCCTGAATATGCTGGATTCGGCTGTAGTTGCCGGTGCTACTGCGGCGTATGACACCGACGACGTCGTAATTTTGTTCGAGTAAGAAATCAGCCAGATAAGAACCATCCTGGCCGGTAATGCCGGTGATCAAGGCTTTTGGCATGGGTTCATTCCTCGTTGAATGCGTGGTGCGTTGATGATGTTGGTGTGATTAATTACAAACGTTGCCTGTTGAGGTATACCCTTGCGGTCGCCCCATGCGCGTGCGCAAAAAGGGCGGGGGCAAGCACCGCCTCTACGTGATTCGTTGGCGCCAATCGGCCAGAATATCTTGCAACGATTGTTGTAGGGGAATACGTGGCTGCCAGGCGGTGCTCTTTTGAAGCCTGATCGGATCACAGACGATGGTGGGGATATCGGAGGGGCGCATGCGGTGTGGGTCCGGTTGGCATGCAATCGCTACGTCAGCTTGTTCGAGTAAGATATCTAGGATACTACCGATGCTGACAGCCTTACCGCTGCCGATATTGTAAACGGCGCCGGGTTCACCCTGGTTGAGGATCAACCAATAAGCACGCACCGTATCTCGTACATCGGTGAAATCCCGTTGAGCATCGAGATTGCCGTGGCCGAGTTCTGGCAACTGGCGTCCCGCTTCGATTTTGGCTATCTGTTTGGCAAAATTAGAGGTTACAAACATCTCGCTCTGGCCGGGGCCAATGTGATTGAAGGGGCGCACACGTACGGTATGCAGGCCATGGCTGTGAAAGTATTGCCAGCCAAGCATATCCTGTGCGACTTTGCTGACACCATAGGGTGAGGTAGGACGCAGGGGGGTCTGTTCGTTGATCGGTAAATCGCTGGGAGTGATAGCTCCATAGGACTCGCCAGATCCCACCACCAGGATCTTGGCATCCAGGTCGGAGATCAGCAGCGCTTTGAAGAGATTGAGTTGGCTACGTACATTTTGTTCGAAGGTGGGCCAGGGGTGTTCCCATGAGAGGGGGACGAAAGATTGGCCGGCTAGATGGAAAATGTACTCCGGGTGCCAGCGGGTGAGCGCTTCTGCCACATTAGACGCTTCGCGCAGGTCCAGTTGTTCCAATTGCACGCGATTTGAGGCAAATCCAGGTGACGGCTGGCGACGGTAAATCGTGCCGATGATCTCCAGATCAGTTTCGGCCAAAAGGTAGTTGACGAGATGACCGCCAGCAAAGCCTGCAGCCCCGGTAACCAATGCGCGCATAACGTATACGATTATACCAGAGTAGGCGAAGCGCCCCTAACCGATTCACCCTTAGACATAAATAGCTTCTTGATCGATACGTTGCTTCAGGAAAGGATTCATGCCATCCTGATATCGGACGATGTCTACCTGACACTGTAGTAATTGTTCTAATTCCTGTTTGATCCCGACCATCGCAAAGAGGTCTGGTTCAGACATCTCCACAACGATGTCAATGTCGTTTGAATCGGTTAAGGAACCTCGCACCACAGAGCCAAATAAGCCAAGGCGAAGAATCCCAAATTCCTGAGCTTTTTCGTTTCGGAAGTCACTGACAGTATCGATGATATCTTGGTCAGTCATTACTCAATGTCATTAAGTTAGAGGAGGAAGAGTGTTACATAGGTTGAGAGTCGTCCGCCAGAGACATCAGATTGGAGGCACTTCGGTTCGTCATGAAACACTCTGGGAAGGAGTGGTCAGAA
>PIVW01000518.1 GCA_003353825.1 Chloroflexota bacterium | reverse complement strand
CTGCTTGGGCTGCATCCAAAGTGTCGGCCAAGTCAGGCAATTGAACCGCTTTTTCCTTGAGCCAACGGGCTAATGTCTGGCGTGCTATGCCAAAGATACGTTCGACGCCGCGCATACTTACCCGTTCTCGATAGGTACGCAGAACCAACTCCTTGAGTAACATGGAGTAAGAGCGGCCTGTTGGTTCCAAGGTTCCATAGGCATTGCAGTCAAGGCAATGAAACTTTTAATCGTCTTTGTAATCTGTGCCGTTTTTGCTTATGTTGACACTGTTACACTTCGTACAATGATATGTGATAACATTCTGAATCATAATGGTACTACGCTCGATTGCTTTTAACGCAGAATATCAATTGGAACATTTTCAGTCAATATGTAACCACCACCTTACAATATTAGTCGTTGGCTACGCACAGAAAGATTCTACGCGCGCGCCACAATAGCAAGAAGCAGCCTCTATGAATCTAAAACAACAAGCAGCCCGCCAGGCGTTGGCATACGTCCAGAACGATATGGTATTGGGTTTGGGCACTGGGTCAACCACCGCCTATTTTATCGATCTCCTGGGAACCGCTGTGAAGCAAGGAGACCTGCGCGGCATAGTTGGTGTTCCTACTTCCGAAGTAACAGCCGTGCGCGCCAACGAACTTGGTATTCCACTCACGACGTTACAACAATCACCCGATTTGGATCTGGCCGTGGACGGGGCTGATGAAGTCGATCCCTGTTTGAATCTAATCAAAGGTCTGGGAAAAGCACTTTTGCGTGAGAAGGTCGTAGAGATCCATGCACGCCAGTTCGTCGTCATTGTCGACGACTCGAAGTTGGTGCAACGTCTCGGTACACGTGGTGCCCTACCCGTTGAGATCGTCCAGTTCGAGGCGCTAACGACCATACGTTGGCTGCAAACATTAGGATGTCGAGCAGAATTATGGTCAGATGAAAACGAAGCACCCTTTATAACGGATAATGGAAACTATCTTGCCAGATGCTGGTTTCCTCATGGCATTGCCGATCCTCAACAACTGGCCATGAAACTGTCTACCCGCCCCGGCGTCGTGGAACACGGTTTATTTTTATCGATGGCCACAACGGTGATCGTCGCCGGTGCTGAAGGCGTCAAGGTGATAGAGCCTCCTTGCTAAAGGATAGAGAAGGGCAATGGCTCAGTTCGCCTGCACGGCATTGTAGCTACAAGATTGTAAGCAAGCCGTAAGCTACATAATGAGATTTATATGATAGAATGAGTCGGTACTTCCCGACTAATGTGGCAGCGCTCACATTGCCATTAACTGCTCATCCAGTACTGCGATGACTATGATTGCTACAACCGTGAGACACGCTATGTCGCATGTTCGATTGCTATTCGTGCCTTTGACAAACGCATCAAAAGCATCGAAGGCAGCCTATCATTGCATGGATTTTGAGGTATTATTGCTTAACGAGGGTTTTGAGGTGGATCGGGTAGCACGTGACGACATGGATTCAACCTATTTTGTTGATAGTGATGTCTGCTTTTTGGAAGTGGAGGAAATGGATAATCTGCAGTCCGTTACGGACTTACGGATGGTGTCTCGCAAACCTCTTGTTCTTTTTGGGTGTAATGTCCCTGAATCACTTTGGATCGATGGCTTGAACTCAGGTGCAGATGCTTATTTGTCATTGCCGGACAGTGAAGATGTCTTGCGCGCACGTCTAAACGCAGTGATTCGGCGATTTGGATTGCAGCAGTATGATGACTGACTGCTTCGAGCACCGATTTCAGGGATATCGTAGTAGCTCTACAAACTGGCGGGGCTAGGCCTGTTAGGTTAATAACGATATTGAAGGCCTGTTGTAAGCGAATGGCTGTTGTAATTCATGATGGCTAAACACTTGATTTCGTGGCTTCTAATCCTTCCAAATTGCCGAAAACCAACAGATTGAAAGTTCATCAATACAACCAGGCTTCAGGTATCAGTCAATTTGAACCACTACCCCATCAACTGTCTTTCCTTCGATTTCACTCAGGACAGGTCTGAGCGGGTTTTCGAAGCCGGCATACATCAAAAGACACAGATTTTGGTGCTGAAACATTGTTCATGAGGCCGACTTTGGCGAAGAATCTGGTGATTTACGTGTCGCGAGACCCTTCACAGGTGTTCCGCGAGCATGTGAGTTGTGTGCTTGACCCCGTTCAGAGCCTGCCCTGAGGAAATCGAAGGGATGACACAATAGAAAGGTATCCAGTAGTGAATCTGTCAGAGTTTTTGCATCTAAATGTTCAATACCTCATATACTATGCCTTGTCCAATATACAGACATCATTCAGAGTGCCCGCTATTCGCCAGTGCCGCTTAATAAAGGCGGTCAGAACAGCAAGCGGCTCAGAATCCCTAATCGACCAGCGTAAATTCACCAGGTTTCCATGTCTTATCAAACCACGGCTCCAACGGACCATACAAACGCAGCAGTACAAACCAGCCTTTGCCTGATACGGTCTCAATCCAGTTATGCTCTTTGCCCGCCGGAGCTTCGGGGCCAAAATAGAGATCGACCGAGCCATCGGGGTTGTAATTCAGGTCATCTTTCTTATTGTTCTTACTGGGATAGGGTTGGCCTGATTGTAGTTCGGAGCGTGTCTGCGGGTCATAGACCACCACTGACCAAAAGTCTTTGGCCGGTACATTGCCGGGAATGTTCAGTTTGTAAGTCTTGCTGCCATCCAGGAAGTCACCGTTCTTGTCTTTGTCGCCAAAGGCGTATTGGGAGCCTTTGCCGATCATCTTCAGGGCCATCGCCGGAGTGTTGACGGTAGCCATATAGAAGAAGTGCGTGCGGGCGTCTTGGAACCGTCCGCCTGCGCCTCCGTCCTTCAGCCACTGATAGTCACCGCCGATGAAACCGGTTTTCCAGTAGCTGCCCTCATATACATAAGCTTCCGGTATCCGCGAATGGAAGTAGATGCTTCTTGCTGTGGCATTGCCCACCGCGACGGCATCGGTTAGGATGGCCTTCATGCGGGCATTCGGTTCAAAGGGTTTGCCTTTCTGAATACCGATACCGGCGATGAGGCCCCGTAGTTCCGGGTCGAGCAAACCAATCGGTTCGCGCTGAATGATGGTGTTCAACTCTTCATAGAATTCGTAGGTATTGGCATGGATTGTGTTGAAGGCTACTCCGGAGCCATTAATGAATTCCATCTCCGGCGGATTGTCGGCGTTGGCCAACGGATAGATTTTGAGGACCGCTTTATACATGGCGGTCGCTGCGTCCGGTTTGCCATCAACCAGGAAGCCTCGTGAGATCAGCCAGTTGATATAGCTAGTCGATTGGGAAACAAAATATCCATCAGGTATGTCTCCCTCGTAATCGGGCGGCAGGATCAGGTAGTTGCCACCCTGCCCTCTATCGGGGCCGGGAGCGCCCATATCCGTTACAAAGCGGAACCAGGCATCATTGACTGTGCTTGGACCACAGCCGGCCGGTACCTCAACCACCGTGGGTCCATCTCGCTCCAGGTCCAGAATCGCTGATGCGTAAACCGTGTCGGTATTGCCGGTCAGAAACAGCGGATTAGAGTCCATTAATTGATCCATGATGACTACCTGGTTTAATTTCGTGATTCCTATCTCTTCCATTCCTACGCGCATTCCTTCCAGGGAGGTGGCGGGAATGCCGTTGAGAAACGCTTCCACCCCGCGCATGAAATCTAGATTATCGAACGCTTTTTGCGCGGTTTCTTTTGTGGGCAAACCATCGAAGAATTTTAGAGTGCCGATGCGTGTTTCCACAGTATCCGGCGTCATGATCTTGGCAGGAATTGGGTTGTTAAAGCCTGGCGTAGGCTGGGTATTGTCTGAGTTGGCCATGTCTATCTCCTATTGTTTGGGTCGATTGCTTCGATAGAGCCGCCCTGTGCTT
>PIVW01001194.1 GCA_003353825.1 Chloroflexota bacterium | reverse complement strand
CTCATAGCGCCACAGTACGCTGATACTGGCTGTAGGCTTAACCGGGCTTTGTGTTATGGCAGGTGGATCTTATATCCAGCTGAATCTTATATAGAGTTGCCTTCTACTTCCGTTTCGGCGCCGATCTGGAGAATCTGAAGATCTGGGAAATTTTGAAATCTTCGTGATCTGTGTGTCGCAGAGATCTAGATCTAGATTCTCCGAGACGGAAGAGCGTCTGATCAGATCTGGAGATTATTCTACGATCTGGAGACATTTTCGACGAACGTCGACCATGGCGCCGAGTAAAGCGGTCGCGGCGGTGGTAATAAACTTCGTCGTCCTGATGAAAATGGCGATAACCGCAGTGGCTGCGACGACATTGGTGTTTCCTGAGATTTCCATGTTAATTAAAGCCGTAGCATCTGAGACAAGTCTTGAAAAGCAGGAGGACTCCATGTTTTATCTTTATTTCAAGTGCATGGAGATGATCGACGAATACGAATATAAGCTGAACTACCACCTTTACACCACCCAGGAAGAGGACATGCGCGTTTTGGGCTACGATGCGATAAAAACCCACTTCCAAAATTGAATGTACACGGGTGAGTCACTTCGATCACCATTCGACATGTGCCCTTTTTAATTGACTGAGGCAGTGGTCCGGCCACTTTAGGCTCGAGGTTCTATAGGTATTGGCGAGATTTGCTGCGCGACGACGAGACCGTCGGCAGAGGTTCCATATTCCGCGGCGCCAAAGGACTTGGCTCGCGCGCTTTCTTGCACTGGCTCAGCTCATGTTTCTCCCCGCAAATCGTGGCTGAGCTCGTAGGGCGACCAGACCGCCGTGTGTTTAACCGTTGATGCACCGATACAGGGTCGTGGTTGAGCAGTCTATCGGCGCCATCAAGCTTTGGAGGCTTGTCAGTATCCCATACCGTGGAAACGTCGAAGACCAGGTGAGGTCTCGCAGC
>PIVW01000073.1 GCA_003353825.1 Chloroflexota bacterium | reverse complement strand
GTCTGCCGTGTCGTTTATCTCTGTCATTATCCTACCAAATTGACTATTCTCCCATCATACAAGGTGGACGTTCGGCGTAGGTTCGTAGAACCCCGCCCCCAGAGCCCGAATTCATTCGGCGAGTGCCCCGGAATATTGAGAAGATACGGGCTGGGCGGGTTTTCGAAGCCGGCACACATCAAAAGACAGGGGCTTTGGTGCTGAAACATTGTCATGATGCCAACTTTAGCGAAGAGTCTGGCGATTCACGTGCCGCGAGACCCTTCACTGGCGTTTCGTGATCATGTGAGTTGTGTGCTTGACCCGTTCAGAGCCTTCCCTGAGGAACTCGAAGGGGTGACACCATAGAAGAGTGTACGGTAGTGAAATGAAAAACAGGAACTATGTGAAGGCGTTAACCGTCTTTGATACGGTCCAAATCATGGCATGTTCGTTCAGCATCTCCGCCATAGTGCCCAGATTTCACAAGCTTCATTTACCTGTGAGATTATTGCTCAAGAATGTTGAAAAGACAACGCCATATCTATCGAAAGAAGACTAAATAATAAACTAGCGGAGGATAACGCTTCATGACACACTTAGTTCGAAATCCCCTCACTATGGCTACACTTCTGGTGGCAGCCATTATTTTCGCAGCTTGTGCCGGTGTTTCACCTGTTGCAGCCCCACAACCTTCAGATGCAGATTCAAGCGAGCAACCAGAAATTCCGCCTGTGGAACTGACGGCAGACGTTTTGGCCAATATGACCTACCAATCGGAATGGACACAATCGGGCACAGCCACCCTGATTGATGGTCAATACAGCGAGCAAGCTGCTCCGGGGTCGGCCACAAAAACAGTTGTATCATTAACCGAACATATTGCCATCGGCACTCTCGACGGTGAACCGGCGGTGGCTGTGGTTTTGGTCACCGATCCGGGGGGGAGCGGCACATTTTACGATCTGGCTGTTGTTACCAATCCCAATGGCCATCCCACCAATGTAGCGTCAACGCTTCTCGGGGACCGAGTCAAGATCAACAGTATCGATATCGTCGGCGACCAGATCGTTATCGACATGGTCAAGCAGAGTGCCGATGATCCCATGTGTTGCCCGACCCAACAGGTTGTACAAACTTATGAATTAAAGGGCGATCAGGTAGTGCAAACTTCCAGTAAGGTGGTAGGCACGGTTGAAACAGGTACTGGCGAGACTGAGGTCGCTACGCCTGATGTCGGGTCCGAGATCATCACCCTCTTCGTAGGTCCGGAGAAAGTCGAATGTATCGGTGAGGCCCCGCAAGAGTGCATACTCGTCAAGGGTAACCGGGATGATGAATACACTCTATTCTACGACAATATTGAAGGGTTTGAACACGAACCAGGATTTGAGTATGAGTTACTCGTGCAGGTAGAAGAAGTCGAGAATCCACCTGCCGATGCCTCGTCACTCAAATATACGCTGGTAGAGATGGTGGACAATAGCGCCGTCGACCACGGCGAGCCATCATCGGCCACGCTGGAAGGCACGCTGTGGATTCTACAAACCTACGTCGATGCCAGAGGCGAGACCCCCGCTGTACTTCCCGAGACGCGTATCAGCCTGGAGTTGCTCGAAGGCCAGATGGGTGGCAATGATGGCTGCAGCAGCTACTTCGGGACCTACCAGATCGAAGGCGATCGACTGACCCTTACGGCAGGGGGATCAACCATGATGGCGTGTCCTCCAGCCATTATGGACCAGGCAGGCGCCTATCAAACCAATTTGACCGACGTCACTACCTACGAGATCCTTGGCAGTCAGCTCTTGATGGCCAATGAGGCCGGCGATGTCGTCCTTACTTTTGCGGTTGACCAACCCACACCTCTGGTGGACACGACCTGGCAGTTACTGTCGTACTACACTGGCAATGGCACCGTCTCGAACCAGACGACCCCCCTGATCAGTGCTTTCTTCGCTGCTGATGGTAGCCTTAGCGGTCTCTCAGGATGCAATAACTACACGTCTTCCTACACGGTGGATGAGAAAGGCATGAGCATAGGGCCTGTGGCTACCACTCGCAAAATGTGCCAGGAGCCGGAGGGTGTTATGGAAACGGAAGCTGGATACACCTCAGTCCTCGAGACAGTCGTTCGCTACGAGATCGAGGGCGAACAACTGACACTCTACAATGCTGAAGATATTCGTGCTGCAACCTACAATGCCCTGCCCACCGCAGAATTAAAACGCCCACCGATACCTTTCGACGCCCAGGCTGCTGCCGATTCCGGACTGTTGGACAAAGTTTGGACATGGAAACGATTTACGGACCCAACCGGCGCTGATATCTCGATCGATCAGCCGAGCCAATACCAACTGCTGTTTCAGGCAGACGGAATGGTGAATATCGTCGCTGATTGCAACAATGGTTTTGGGCAGTATGCCGTAGATGGCAGTGGATTATGGATTGAGATCCAAGGCATGACCATGGCGATGTGCCCCCCTGACTCTCTCTCAGACCAGTACATTGCCTATCTCGATGCTGCCGCCACTTACCTGTTCGATGGAAATACTTTGATCATCAATCTCATGGTAGATAGCTGGAATATGTATTTCGGCCCCTGAACTTGACTCCGACCCTTTGGATAAAGGCCGCCTGACTCCTCTACTGAAGTCCGGCGGCAATGTGACAGAGAGACGAAAAACAAACAAAAACAGCTACCTTGCCTGCTGACTCGGCAAGGTAGCTATTTTCTTGATGCGTAGGTTGAATTCTTAGCTCACGGTTCAGCGAAAGATCGAATCCAGTGTGACGATAGAGATTACGGAGCTGCAGTGTAGTTCAGGGTTGTGGCGCCGCTCAAGATCATCTGGTTGCCCTGTACATTATGACTGCTCGCTGATTGTAATGCGGCAAAGTAGTCAGCTTCCTGCTGGTCGATTTCAGCACCACAGCTGGTGCCTGGAGAGGTGACATTAGCGATCGTGGTGTTTGTTCCATCGATGGTGTAGGTCGCATTGTAGTTGTTACAACCACCCGATCCGGTGACGTTGCCACCTTGGAAGAGGGCGAATATCTGCGAATCAGGCAGAGTGTTATTCAACACCCAGTTAACGCCTTCCAGTTCACTTCCCCCACCACCCGCGTCGACGATTGTTATCTGAGTAGTGGTGGTATCAGTCGTATTTTCACTATCGGTCACAGTAAGAGAGACGTTATACACACCCGCCGATCCGTATGTGTATTCAGCCAATTCCGCACTGGCACTGCCGCCGTCGCCAAAGTCCCAAAGATAAGTAGTTATCGGACTGGTTCCAAAGGATTCAGATGCGTCGAACTTAACGGGAACACCTTGCCCCGCCTGGGTCGGGGCACTGATGACTGCGGTCGGCCCCTGTTGTGCGGGCGGCTGCGTAGGCGTTGGTGCTGGTGCGGTTGGGGTTACCTCGCCGGCGCTAATGGTGATACGGGTTTGAGTCTGGTTGGTCAGACCAGCATTATCTGTGACGGTCAACGTCACGTTGAATTGTCCCACCCTGTCGTAGGGATGCTGAATGGTTACTGCGTTGGCGTTGGCGCCGTCGCCGAAGTCCCAGAAGTAGCTGACAATGGGGTTCGGGCCAAAGGATTCACTGCCATCGAAGGGGATCGGAATTGCGACCGTTCCTTGTGTCGGCGCAGCGATGACGGCTGTCGGGCCTTGCTCAGGTGAGGGCTGTGTCGCTGTCGCGATTGGTGTGACGGTCACCGCATCGCTGACGATCTGTATCTGAGTGGCGGTCGAAGCGGTCAGGGCATTGTTATCGACGACGGTAAGGGTGACCTGATAGACGCCGGGTTCACCATAAGCGTGGGTGGGATTGATGTCATTGGAGCCGAAGCCATCGCCGAAGGCCCACTCGTAAGTGATGATTTGATTTCCTTGAGCCGCGTAAGATTCGCCACCTACGAACTGTACGACTTCGTTCACCTCTGCTTGTGACGGCGCAGAGATGATGGCCGCGGGTGCTTCTGGCGCCGGTGTGGCTGTGGGCTGGCCGCCGGCTTGGTAAGTCGCTCTAATCGCACCATTACCTGTACTCTTGAAGTAATCGATCCTGAGATCGTGGTAGGCTCGGCTAATCTGTCCACTTTCTGCCTGGAGCGTTCGTTGGCCGGCGCCGACCCAGTCGTCGATAAGCAGTCGCCCGTCGAACCACATGCGCACACCACCTTCGACTTGGATGGTAAAGATGTAATTTCCTTGTTCGAAGAATGCAGCGTGTGACCACCGCACCGAGTAGTTGTCGGCGGGAATGCCGGGAGCCGGGGAACTGGCGCCCCAATCGAAGTTGATTTCCCTATCATTACGCTCGACGACTGGAGCCCCTGCCACATTCGGGTTGTCGAAGTATTCGCCCTTCCAATCAGGGTATTCGGAGATATAGCCGATGCTGAGTTGAATCATGGCCGCTCCAACGCCCTCAAAGTACTCGACGCGAACGCTATGAGTGCCTTTGGTGACATTGACATCAGCCGTGTAGTTACGAGCGTTACCTGAGACCCAGCCATCGATGATAAGAACGTCATCAAGCCAGACCCGAACACCGTCATCCACCCAAACAGAGAATCGATAGGTGCCGGCCGCAACTTCGTCGCGCGTATTGGTCCACCGTGCAGACCAGTTGTCTGCGGGCATGCCCGCAGCAGGGGATTCTGTTCCCCAATTAAAGCTAATTTCGGCGTCATCCCTTATCAGTACAGGGTCCCCCTGGAGATTGGGGTTGTCGAAATATTCGCCTTTCCACCCGCTGAAATTCACAGGAGGAGCAGCGGTCGGTGTGGGCAAAGGAGGTTGTACGATCACAGGTACATCATCAGTGTTCTGCGTAACGACGTACTGATCTGCAACCCAGCCTGCCTCATGATTAGGGTCAGGAGATTTGATAGCCCACCATTGCCCGTCAGCACTCACGCCAATAACTTCTGCCGATTCTCCGATTCCCAAGATACCGATGATGGGATAGTCGCTGCCGGGGCCACTGCGGATATTGACATTGGTCGTTGCTGTCAGGGATGCGACGCCAGGGGCAGGAGTGGGAACGACTATGGTGCCACCACCGGCAATGGCTGTTGCGGTCGCATCAGGCGATGACGAGTCTGACGATCCTGTGATCATATTGAACAGGGCAGCACATCCTAGCACCAATAGGGCAGCTATTGCCGCCACAACAACGATGGTAAGAATCTTGCGCCCGCTAGAGCTCTCACCCCAATAGCGACTGGCCTGTGTCGACATCGACACGCTCTCAGAGGACGCACTTGTCTGCGTTGCCTGGACAGTGCCCTGCTCAGTCTCAACCGTAATCCCGGTCGTTTCGACGCTGCTACTGCTGCCTTCGATCGAAGAACTTTCTGTCTGCTGTGAATCTTGTTCTGGCTCGGCCGGCGTGTTGTCCGGCTTATTTGAAATTGTCATAAACGGGTACCTCTCGTTGTAAATATGGTTCTACAGTCTATCGTGTAGTCCTAGAAAAACACGTGTTGCGTGTTACGTGATGTTTTTGCCGACGAACCACGGAACAAGCGCTTTTGTAATGACAGTTATGATTGACTTTCGTTTCCAGCGCGTAACTGAAAGCCATGCAGGAGGAACACGATGCCACTGATGATGGCGTAGATTGCGATCAGCAAGCCTAGAATTTGTGCGCCGATGTCGGGATTCAATAGCGCGTAAATCGAGAATAGTATGCCGGCTGTTCCACCGATAATCAGTAACCATCGCTTATCCCCTTCGCCCCATGCCCGGATTGCCGCCATCAAGTCTTGAACACCATTTATCAAAATGTAAACGATGAAAAGACTGAGGATGACCAAGGCGCTGGCGCCGGGCCATGCAATGGCAATAACACCGACAGCGATGTTTAACAAGCCCAGGACAAGGCCTTGCCACCAATAAACATTGTGCTGTCGCTGTTGCAATGCGTCCACCACCAATGCTAGCCCATGCACAATAGCATATACACCAAAAAGCAGGGCAACGATAAGAATGGTTTTGCCGGGCCAAATTAAAAGAGCTATCCCCAGAAGGATGGCAACCAGGCCTCGAATAACATGCGCCCACCAGCTTTGACTAAGTTTTATTGACATAATAATGTGGTTGCGAGATGTGCGACCCGCGTCACAACCGAAGTATTACTACACTGATGCCACATGCTCCGGTTGTAAGTTGACTCGTTTTTATGGATGACAGATAGCGCAAATCTGCACTCAGTCTAAGGTAAGCGAAGCATGAACGCTCAACTCAACCGGCACAAACAAGTTCTACGATGGACCTATGCCTGAAGGGGTGGCTGTTGCGGCTTGTGTATCTCAAGCGCTTCACGAACCTGTTCTTCGGCCTCTGAGTCCAGCGATGTTTGATATAGATTGCCTTCGTACTGGCGTAGGATGGCAAGTGCTGCATTGGGATTGGCATCACGGACGATAAAAAAGATCGCCGAGGTATTGGGCTGTAGGTCATCGGAAACTTCCTTGACAAAACCCTTTGAAATGCCTTTGTCTAGTAAGGAGCCGATCAGGGCGCCAACGCCCGCACCAATAAGTATGCCACCAATGGGGAAGAGAAGGCCGCCGATAATCAGGCCCAAGGCTCCGCCACCGACTGCACCTACTTTTACCCCGCGGTCCAGCTCGTTGTGGATATGTGCTTTGCCATCTGCGTCCTTGACGATAACGGCTGAGTCATCCAAGCTGATCTGCCCGTGTTGCGATCCGATCTTGAGGGATTCGCGTACTTTGTTGGCCTCATCTGGGTTGTCAAAAGTGATAACGATGAGATTAGACATGGGTGTTGCTCCTTAAGAAAGTCGCAGTAAGTAGACAATGGGTGTAACTAGAGATTCATATCGCAATGCGGTCGTGCAGTGCAAACACCGCACTAGGTGAATGCTCAGTCGCTCTGATAATTACGCTTGAGTGGGATCTCAGGTAAACCAGAAACCTCCTCTTTGGTGATATTCAGATAGACTGTGAATTCCTCCGCCCGTTCGATATTGGCGATGGGAACGGCGATTTCTTTTTTGCGCCAGAGATGCCCATGCTTGAGGATCAAATGTGAAATGTGCCCGTTTTCAGGATTGACAAGAAACTCCCCTACTTCGCCGACGATGCCATCTTGGGCTTCTACCTGAGCATGTCTGCGTACAGCCAACTCACCTGGCGGGATCTGTTCGATTTCAATTTGTGTGTAATAGGCCTCTAATGGCAATGCATAGGGTAGGGCGTAGGCGACGGGTGCGTCTGGCCCAGAATAATCGACCGGTGCATTTTCGAGGTATTCGGTTTTTGTAAAAGGCCCTAACTCAGCGAATGCTTGCATACTGCAATCAAGATGAATCGTATGTGCATCCGTTTTTATCACCAATTCGATGGGTACAAGTCGTTCGACTGGCATCGGTTTTGCGTGTTTATCTTCGACGACAAAATGTGTCAATGTCTCGGTTGCCGGGTTTATCACCACATAGGTCGATTCACCGCACTCGCCATCCGTACATAGCACTTTCGCATATAATGGAATATCTAACATTCTGTCTTGGGTCTCCAGCGATTCGAACGAAATTGACAATCGTCAATGCCTGTCTATATCAGGATAATGATACAGCCTAAGTTGTTCGCATTGTAGCACAAACTATAACACGCGTACAGCAGAGCACAAAAATAAACGCCCATCACCATGGATGGGCGGGCGCCAAACAAACGGAGAGGCGACGGCGGGACTCGAACCCGCGATCGGGGTTTTGCAGACCCCTGCCTTAACCAACTTGGCCACGTCGCCGTGATACAGGTATTGTACGTCGTTCAGAGGATTCTTGTCAAGAAGGTTGAAAATACAAGGTGCGCGTCAGTTTATTGCGTTCTGGGTCCACCGCTCCGGGCCAATCGCCAGATCTGCCATTTACTCCAGCCGGATCTGATGATCCGGCTGGAGTAAAATTATCTACCTAATCTACGGCTGGTTCAGTTCTGTTCTTCCTTTTCACGCCGTGCTGCATCGACAATAGGCTGCGCCAGGTGCTGAGGAACGGTCTCGTAGCGCAGCAATTCGACGGCGTAAACGCCACGACCCTGGGTCATCGACCGCAAGTCATTGGCGTAGCGCAACAGTTCTGCAAAGGGGACTTCGGCCGTGATCACACTTTTGCCGCGAATGGTATCCATACCCTGGACACGAGCGCGGCGTGTATTGAGATCGCCGAGGATATCGCCCATGTAGGTTTCTGGTACGGTCACTTCCACTTTGTGAATCGGCTCCAAAAAGACAGGACCCGCATCCATAAAAGCTTTCTTGAAGGCTTCACGTCCGGCAATCTGGAAGGCAATATCCTTGGAATCTACCGGGTGTTCCTTGCCGTCATAGACAGCGACCAAGACATCGACAACCGGATAACCGGCAATGACGCCGCCATCCAGTACCTGACGGATTCCTTTTTCAATCGATGGGCGGTAACTTGTGGATATTGCACCACCGAAAACCTCCCATTCATAGGTCAGTCCAGTTCCTTCTTCACCCCGCTCTACACGAAGATGTACTTCACCAAACTGGCCGGCGCCACCGGTCTGTTTTTTATGGCGGTAGGACGCAGAAGCAGTTCGTGAAACAGTTTCGTGGTAGGGGACTTTAGGCATATCTGTGGTGACACCGACGCCAAATTTGCTCTGCATGCGATTGACGGCGATGGTCATATGCACATCACCCATTCCCGAAAAGAGCATCTGGCGGGTGCTGGGCTCGTTGTGCCACGAAAGGGTTGGGTCTTCTTCCACCAAACGGTTGAGTGCTCCACCGATTTTGGCGCTATCAGCCTGAGTGGCCGGGCTTACGGCGACAGAATAAAGGGGATTGGGGAATTTGGGCGGCGGAAGAAGCGTCGACGATCCTTTTTCGGCCAGGGTGTCACCTGTAACCGTAGCGTTTAGCTTAGCGGCAGCGGCGATGTCGCCAGTGTTGACCGCCGAAACATTGAGCTGCTCTTTGCCTTGCAGGCTGAAAACCTGGCCCATACGCTCGTCGCTCCTTTTTTTGGCATTATAGAGCCTGGCGTCCGACTGCATGACGCCCGAAAACACTCTGAACAAGGTGATACGGCCAACAAAGGGGTCTGCAACGGTTTTGAATACGAGTGCCGTGATCGGTTCATCACTGGTCCCGGAGATCTCGGTGGCTTCACCATCGATCATGGCTGGGTAGGGGCCGGCGTCGGCAGGGGAGGGTACCATCGACAGGATGAGGTCCATCGTCGTGCGCACGCCGATTTCAGTAACGGCAGAGCCGCAAAGAACTGGGATGACAACGCCTTGCTTGATGGCTGCCTTCAAGCCATTTGCAATTTCAGAAGGTGTGAGTTCTTCACCTTCCAGGTACTTCATGAGTAGATCATCATCACTTTCTGCCGCTGCCTCGATTAGCGCCAGATTGGCTTCCTCAAGGTTATCCACCAAATCACTCGGAACATCCCCAGTTTTTCCTTCGGCGCCAAGGTACGCTTTGCCATCTACCACAGAAACGACGCCGCTAAAACTGGATTCGGCGCCTACGGGCAGCATAAGAGGGACGAAATTTCCTTCGAATGCATCACGGATGGAGTTGAGGGCTCTCTCGAAGTTGGCATTGTCTCGATCAAGTTTATTGATGAATATAAATCGAGGTTTGTTGGCCAAATCCAGTTGCTGCCAAGACAGTTCGGTACCCACTTCAACGCCGGAAACAGCATCTACAACAATCAGTCCGACTTCGGAGACGCGCAGTGCACTGATCACTTCACCCACAAAGTCAGGATAACCTGGCGTATCGAGAACATTGATCTTGTTGCTTTTCCACTCGCAAGGAATCAAGCTGGTATTAATCGATTGTGTACGCTTGATCTCCTCCTCGTCCCAGTCGCCGACTGTTGTGCCTTCTTCAATTCTGCCCAAGCGGTTGGTGGCTCCTGTGGCATGGATCATAGCTTCGGCCAACATCGTTTTGCCAGATCCACCATGTCCAAGCAAGGCGATATTGCGAATCTTATCACTGGTATAAACCTTCATCCGTCCTCCAAATGAACGACTATTTGATAACTAACGAGTGAACCACATGCATGCTTGCAAAATAGCGTAAAGTAAGCCTAAAAAGACCGCCTTTCTGGCACAGTGTACCAGTTACCGGCGGCAAACCAGATCATTTTAGTCGATAGAGGCAAAGCTGTCAAAGCGTATGCGAGCTTGCAGAACGCGTTTCTGAAAACGGGCTGTCTTTCGAGAGTGAGATGTGGATGTCGCATTGCGGTTACGCAGCTATCGCAACCACGGTGACATCATCATGCTGAATATCGCTGTATTCGTAATCATTGACCGCTGTTGCGATGACCTCACATAGCTCCTGGGCATGTGCCGGTTGCACAGCCTTCACGATCTGTTCGACACCACGAACTCCGAAAAAACGATCATGTTCATCGGCAGCTTCAGTTACACCATCCGAGAACATCACGAGGCAGCCGCCCTGCGGAATACTCACAGAATATTCATCTAATACCGGATCATCCAGGATGCCCAGAGGCTGGCCGGAAGTGTGTGGGAGTGGTTGCATCCGCTGCGCTCCATCGAAGAGAATGGGGATTTCGTGCGCAGCTCTGGCAAAGCGGAATGTACGCGTTTTGGCCTCGAGAATGCCGTATATCAAGGTTACGAACATGGGGGCGTCACTGATGTCTAGCAAGTGTTCGTTTACTCTGTCAAGAACCGCTGCCGGAGATCGACCCTGCCTGGCCTCAGCACGCATGAAACTCGCCGTCAGAGCCATGTATAGCGCCGCTGGCACACCCTTGTCGCTGACATCGCCGATCACGATGCCTATTGTGTTGCTATCCAGCGGAATGAAATCATAGAGGTCTCCCCCCACCGCTCTGGCCGAGTTCATGACTGCTCCAAGTGTGAATCCGCTCAGTGTGGGGAGGACGTCGGGCAGGATGCTCTCCTGTATCGAGCGCGCCACCTCAAGCTCACGCTCCAGGCGTTCTTTTTCTACTATCTGTTCGTGGGCAGCGCGCAATTCGCTGTAGGCGGTGGCCAGCTCGCGGTTCTTTGTCTCAAGATCCCGTATGGTGTCTTTCTCGGACTCGTGCAGACGTACGCTCAGTTTCCGCACAAGGGCCAGGGCGATTTTGGGTTGCTCCTCGAGCAGGTTTTCAAAATTATCGTGTGTCATCACCAGGGCGGTGACATTGCTTGCGGCTCTAACACTGGCAGTTCGCAGACCTTCGCGGTCAAAGATGCTCATTTCTCCAAGAACAATGCCCGGGCCATCTAAGTGCAGCAGCCGCTCCTGATCGCTTCCCAGTGCCTTGAGATCTCTACCTCTCCATCTACAATGACCATTACCGAGTCGCCGAGCATCCCCTCTTGCATGAGGATGGTACCGGTCGGAAAAGCGATATAGCGGATATGGCGCGCCAATTCCCGCCGCTGGGCGGGGGTCAGGATCTCAAACAAAGGGATTTGGTCGATGGTAAGCATTATCTCGCTTCAGCGCTTTGACGTATCGCTTCAAATTCGCCCTTGTCATCAGTGATAAAGCGGACGAGGACTTCAGCAAAGCCTTGTGGCATTTCTAGCATGGGACTGTGCCCCACTCCACGGAATATCTCCAGATTGTTTGCACCGGGTACCGACAATAGGGTCTGCTGTGCGTCCTCTGCTGTGAGCATGATATCCTCTTCTCCGCGGATCAAGAGGACGGGCAGTGTCAATTGTTTGAGCTTGTCTTGCCTTCGCCACGAGTCCAGGCTGCGGGCGATGGCCACAAATGCCATCGGCGATATCAGAGCGGCCTGTTTGTGCAACTGACGAAAATCCTCTGATTCTGCAGCGAATGTGGGGATGCTAGCATGAAGTGCTTGTGCTAGCAATGCCGGTTCGAGCGGCATTCGCTCGAGCAGGGGATATGCCTCGGGCGGGGTGCTGGTACCAGATGCCGGGACCGAACCAACCAGGACGAGCGAAGCCACACGGTCGCGGTGTAAGAGTGTATAGTCGATGGCGGCCGCTGTCGCAGTACTGTGAGCGACCAGGTGAATCGAATGGAGTTGCAGGGTACTGCAAAAGGAGTCCAAGTCCAGTTGTTGGGCTGTCACCGTAAATCGATCCAGACGATCGCTCTCATCTGAATAGCCGAAGCCTATTGCATCATAAGCAAAGCCTCGCCAGCCTACAGGCAAACGATCCAGTATGGGACGCCACCAGAGCGATGATCCCAGGTTTCCGTGCATGAAGAGCAGGGTGGGGGCGTCGCCTGGCGCCTGTCGGTAGAAGATTCGACCTCGTTGCGTGTTTACGAATGGCATAGGTACCTTAAGTCAAGTTTTGGAAAGGAAGCGATGATGGGTTCAACAGGGTCTCAACTGGTTCTGGAAAATCACGTGTTGCCTGTTGCGTCGTTACTAACTCGAATAGTTTGACAATAATCTGCCAGACTCGCTCACGCAAGGGCTCGATGTATGCCATGTTGGGCGGATGCATTGGACTGTCACCATCCTGCTCTCCGAGATAGAGCGCTCTACTCAACTCGATCATGAGCCAGGGTTGCCGCTTGCCACTACTGGCCCACAGATCCCAGCCACCCCAGTAGGGATAGTTTATGGATACGTGTGGGATAACCGCTGCAAGCGTCGGCAGATCGGCGACAAGGGGTTCGGTATAGGAACAGATATCCAGCATGTGTTGCCGAGAGAGTGATAGGCGGTTTCGATTTGGCTCTCGATGACTGTTAAAATCGCCCAGATTGCAGAGGCCTATTTTGGGCCTGGCCTGTGATGGATCGTCGTACAAACTGGGGCCGACGGCGGCCATACTGTGAGCATCGATCACCAGTTTGATGTGCGGATTGTTGGCGATCGCTTGCAACTGTTGGTGCCAGGTGCACCAATAGCGGTCAATGAGCCTTCTTTCCAGTATCCGGTCGGGGGCCTGGCCTGCAATGTAAGTCTCGGCGCCATAGCTTGTGCGGTGTTTGATGATGCCATCGCCAGGGCGCGTTTTCTCATGATCATTGGGCCGGTTGACATCGATTACCGCTCTGGCATAGGGGAATCTTAGCCAATGGGTGACCTTGTCTCTGAAATCGAAAATGATATCGGTGTAGATGTCCGCCTCATTGAATATCTCCCGTTGGGTGAGTGCCAGCCGATCCCGCAATTCAGGCGGGATCGTTTCGGCGCTATGAGGCAGAATGATGGCGATGGGCAAAGCTCCAAGTGACATAAGTTTGTTCGTGGCAAAAATGGATTACGATTTTGTTTGGGACCCGCCGGCATTTTGGCGCTGCGATCGCCAAAACTCAGGGGCGGGCGAAGCTCAAATCTCAATGCTGAAACCGGGGTGTGATCGCTCGAGTATTAAGTATAGGTCAGTTACAAGTCATTTGGAAGTCAGTCCATATTCAACGTTTTTACGAATTTGCTGCTACAATAGCTGCTTCCGTATGCGTCTGTCGAGGACAATCCTTTAGCTGACGTCCGATTTCCAGTCATTATCGAAGGAAACTAATGTGACTTACTATTCTCAGGATCCTGACAACGACCCTGGTTCTGAATCTCAACCCTTATATAATGAACCGGCCACAGCGCAGAGCACGCCCGGCGCTGTGGTTCGCTACGATAGTAAACCTTATGTGAGCTACATCCTGCTCGGGGTTACGATTGCCGTTTTCGCACTTCAATTTCTGTCTGAACAGCTGCTAGGGCAAGACATACCTGCCTTATACGGTATGAAGATCAACCCCCTCATCTCCGCCGGTCAATTTTGGCGATTGTTTACCCCCATGTTGTTGCACGGCTCTCTCTGGCATTTGGGCTTCAACATGTACGCTCTCTACATCCTCGGTCCTGGCCTCGAGCGCTTCTACGGGCACGGTCGTTTCCTGGCTCTTTATGTGATTGCCGGTTTCTGTGGGAATGTCATGTCTTTCGTGATGACCCCCAACCCTTCTTTGGGCTCCTCTACCGCCATTTTCGGACTGCTGGCAGCACAGGGTATCCTTATCTTTCAGAACAAAGAACTCTTTGGTGAGAATGCCAATCGCTCTTTGCAGAATATCATCATGGTAGCGGTGATCAACTTTGTCATCGGCCTTTCTCCTGGCATTGATAACTGGGGACACCTGGGTGGTTTCATAGGCGGAACTATCTTCGCATGGTTGGGTGGTCCGAAGCTGCAAGTGATCAGCTACGGTTTTCAACGGCGGCTTGTGGATGTCCGCAACTCAAGCGAAGTCTTATTGGCAAGCGCAGTGGATTTAGGACTGTTTGGGGCGTTGGCGTTTTTTAGTATAGGCTAAAACTGGCGAAGCGACGCCAGGGCTTTTTACAGATCCTGCGGAAAATCAGACGCCACGTCCACCGTAAACACATCTCCCCACCGATCCAGATACTATCAAGATATGCGTATATACAGGTTATGAGAAGGTTTGTTCTGACAAATAACCCTCGGCAGTTGTGTGTCGTGAATATGTCCTCAAAGAGGAGATTGTGTTAGAAGCAAGTGCTGCATTCTCTGCTCTTTGTGGTCATCGACAAACTGCGCACCATTATTTAGGGGTAAGGAATGAGAGCGTGTTAGATAGCGTTGGTTGAATCACCATTGTTGGTTGAGATCCGATGCAATCAAACTGTCATGCTCCAAGGATTAAACTCATTCGCATGTTTTTTCAGCCAGCGTTTGATCGCCTCCTGTTCACAACCCTGCTTGTCATGACCGTCACTTCGACTACGCTCAGTACAGGCTTACGGCGTGATGAATTCCGGCTCTAAACATATCACGTGTTCTTGTTCAGGTACGACCACTTGCAGGACTGGGCTGCCGCCCATGGCGTGAGATTGCCTATCGTACCTACCCACTGTGAGCAGCCGTATCACATGTTCTACTTGCTTCTGCCCTCCCTGGTGCACCGACAAGGTTTTATCGAGCACCTGAAGGCGCGTGGCGTCTTGAGTGTGTTCCACTATTTGCCTTTGCACCTGTCCGACATGGGTCGCGAGTTCGGTGGGCAGCCTGGCGATTGCCCGGTCACCGAGGATATCAGCGACCGACTGCTGCGGCTGCCGTTCTACAATGATCTGACCGAGGCAGACCAGGAGCGAGTCTGCCAAACCATCGAATCTACCCTACCTTGTTGGGTTAGGAGTAACCGTTCAGGAGGTAGGCGATTTTGGGAGCAAGGATGGTGCGGGTTTGTCACAGTTGGCAGCGTCGCAGGCTTCGACGAGGCAGTCTAGATTTAAGACAAGCACATCCTTATCCTAAATGGATCTTAATAGAGCCTCGATAATCGAGAATTGTATGGGCGGATTGAGTAACGCGCTCCCTCATACATGCACATTCCACACACTTATGCTATACTCCCAAAACTGTGTCGCCGACCCATCATCCGGCGGCGCTTTTCACATACACAGGAGGCATAGCAAGTTCGGCCTATGTCAAACAATGAACCAGCTCGAAAAGGAAGCAAACCTATCGGCGAGTCCGGTAGTGTGTCAGGCAGCGGCAATCGCCGCCTACTCTGGATCGTCATCGGCGCTGCCGTTGGCCTCATCATCCTCCTCGCATTGGTAGCACTCTTGAGCGGCGGCAACGATACGACGACTGCCGACGCCGGCACTGCATCTTCACTGGCAGAAACTATAGGTCAGCCGGTTGACGGCCGCCTTATGGGTGATCCCAACGCACCGGTGCTGATCGAAGCTTACGAGGATTTTCTGTGCCCGCACTGCCAGCTCTACAATGCCGCCTTGGGCGAGACCATCAAAAACGATCTGGTGGCCACGGGCATCGCTCGATATGAATTCAAACATCGCTTTGTTATGGAAGGATCGGTCATGATCGGCGCTGCCACTGAATGCGCTGTAGATCAGGGTATGTTCTGGGAATTTCATGACGCTCTCTTTGTCGAGATCGAGAACAACGCTAGCGCCGGCCTACCGGCCGGTCTCAAACGTGTTGCCGCAGATGTGGGACTTGATGAGAATACGTTCGAGCGCTGTCTGGACAGCCGTGAACATTACGAGCAGATGCTGCGTGAAGATAATGCAGCGAGTGATCGCGACATCAACAGCACTCCCATCATCTTAATAAACGGCGTCCAGTTTCGGGGCGAATTCGAACCAGAGGCCTTTAAGGCTGCAGTCGAAGCGGCTGCCGCAGATGCATCATCATGAGTGAACGGGTACGCCGTCTTATCGTCGCCCTGAGTGTACTTGGTGTCGGCATTGCCGGCTACCTCAGCTGGGTCAAACTAACCGATACCGAGGCGGTTTGTGGCGGCATCGGCAACTGCTCCTCTGTGCAGAGCAGCCAGTACGCCTATATCTTCGGTATTCCCGTCGCTTATTTGGGATTGCTTCTTTATATCCTCTTGCTGGCGGCTGCGGTCTACAATCTGCGGGCGCCAGAAACGCAGCAGAGCTGGAGTGAGTTGGCTGTTTTCGGCATTGCCGTAGCCGGTACCACTTTTTCAGCCTATCTCACCTACACCGAAGTCTTCTTGCTCAAGGAGATCTGTCCCTGGTGCGTGGCCTCCTTCATCAACCTCGTCGTCATCACGCTCCTGACCATGCCCGCAATCCTCTCTATGCCGAAACCGGAGGTCGAGGTCTGACGGGCCCCAAGCAGGATATCCAACCGAGCGCGTGGCTATCAAAACCATGCGCTCTTTTTACATAGCGACAGTAGATACCCAGC
>PIVW01001193.1 GCA_003353825.1 Chloroflexota bacterium | reverse complement strand
TGCGTTGGATCTCGATCAGGCGATTCGGATTATCGTTGCGCGCAGTACGGTGCAAGGTAAAACGCGCAGCACTGGGAAGATGGCGGCTGTGGGCTTGTCTGAGGTGGGTCTGGAAGCTGTTTTGGAAGAGTTGGGGGGCGATCTCGATGTGACGATTGCTGGAAGCAACAGTCCCAATCACGTCACCCTTTCTGGGAGCCTGATCGCTCTTGAGGGGATTCAGGTGCATCTCAGATCGAAGGGCGTGTTCTTTCAACTGCTCGATATCGACTACGCCTTTCATAGCCGGCAGATGGACCCCATTAAAGAAAGTCTTGAGCAAAGCCTCATCGGTTTGGAGCCGTCCCCAACTGACGGGACTGTCTTTGTTTCGACCGTCGTAGGCGATACCCTCAGTGGTACCGCATTGGATGCACAGTATTGGTGGCGCAATGTCCGCGAGCCGGTGCGTTTTGCAGAAGCTATTGCAAAACTCGCAGATATAGGATGCCGCACATTCATCGAGATAGGCCCTCATGCAATCCTCAAGCATTACATCAGCGAGTGTCTGGCTGCCGCCGACATCCAAGCCAGGGTATTATCCATCCTGCGCCGGGGAGCCGACGGTCAAGATAAGATTGTCGAGACCGCTTTGCGTGCTCACCTTCTTGCCGATCAGCCTAATCTTGATGCCTTCTTTCCCAAGCCGGGACGCCGTGTGCGTTTGCCCAACTATCCATGGCAGCGCGAACGCCATTGGCACCCGAGTACAAGCGAAGGCCTCGGTGCCATCACTCGTCGTCGCACACATCCCCTGTTAGGGTGGCGTCTGTACGATGCTGAGATGGCCTGGGAAAACACCATTGATCCAATTGCTTTACCCTGGTTGGCAGATCACAAAGTCGGCGGAGCTGTCGTCTTCCCCGGATCAGCCTATGCCGAAATGGCTTTGGCGGCCGCCCGTGAATGGCAGGG
>PIVW01001192.1 GCA_003353825.1 Chloroflexota bacterium | reverse complement strand
CCAAATCCCGGCCCAATGCCTCTGCATCCATACATCAAATGCATAATGCAAAAACAGGTTGGCCAGAAGCGGACTGATGACACCTCCTTGTGGCGTGCCTCGCAACCGTTCTTCAATGCTGCCGTCGGCATGCATGACAGGCGCCTTAAGCCATCGCTCTATATAGAGCACATGCCATCGGCACTCCGTATGCTTGCGTACAGCCTTGAGGAGGAGCTTATGATCAATCGAATCAAAGAAGCCTTTGATATCCAGATCCAGCACCCAAGAACGTTTCCAGCAGTTTCGCCGTGCGGCACCCACCGCTTCCAATGCCGATCGTCCGGGACGATATCCGTAAGACCAGGCATGAAAGATCGGCTCCAGCTTCGGTTCCAAGTCCATCTTGACAACCATCTGGGCGATGCGATCCCCAACCGTTGGAATCCCAAGCGGTCGAGTCTCTCCGTTGGCCTTCGGAATATCCACACGTCGTACTGGCGGTGGAAAATAGCATCCAGAAGACATTCGGTTCCAGATCTTATACAGATTAGACTGAAGGTTTTCTTCAAACACCTTCAGAGACACCTGGTCAATCCCACATGCACCCCGATTCGCCTTCACGCGTTGGTAGGCAAGCCACACACTCTTCTTGGAAATAACAAAAGACTTTGGTCTTGTCTTACCCATACTGTTCCTCCCGTTGCCGGTTGACAGCATAGAAAGACTGGATGAGGCATCCCCTTCGCTCCTGCCCCATTACAGGACAATCAACGCTACTACGAGATGCTCCGCCCCTGTGCCTCGCATCGGTACTCTGACGCTTACGGCTGTAACCGCTTGCGTGTATCCCTTTACATCGAGGCGACAGGTTCTCACGTTCCTCACAGAAGCCTACTACCAGGTCACGCCATGTTTTACGCCGGATGCCGCTCGGGTCGGAGGCAGATAACGCCAGAGCTGATAACAGGACAAAT